>CAWLAJ010000008.1:0-36640 GCA_963854795.1 Deltaproteobacteria bacterium UBA4427
ATCGAACCATGGCCGGGCTGCCCGGGCGTATTGCAGATATGGACCTCACCAAGCTGATTCGCATGGTCGGTTACGGCGGCGAAATCGAGGGGGCGGGCGAGCTGAACGCGGCGCAGCGCGTTCCCGTCCGCATCGAAGGGCTGGATACCGAGCGAGTCGCCGCGGGCAAAGCGATAGGCCTCCGCCGGAGTCACGCGGGTGTCCTGAGTCGAAGCGTCCTGGGACCTGGCCGTGTGGACGTGCAAATCGCCGAAAAAGGGCCGACGAAGCGGCGTTCTCTCCGCGCAGGGTTCACGCTCTTCGGTGATCTCTATCGAATGCGATGATTCGAGAGCCGGGGTTGAGGTGGTCGAGGCGGCGACAATGCTCTTCGAGGTGTGGTTCGGCATCGGCTGTGCTCGAGCGGGGTTCGCCGGACCAACGGTGCCAAAGAAAGAAATGGCGGCCGCTGCGGCGGCGATCGTGCACAGTCGCTTCATTCGCGTCATGCTCCCGGATCCGGTCGAAGGCAGAACGCTAGCTCGTCCGAGTGTCGCTGCGTCGCCGGATCGCACAAGCACGAACCCTCATCGAGGGCGACACGACCGCTGCATGATCCAGGATCAGAGGGGAGAGAAATTGTCGAATGTCGGATCCCATGCGGATGGGGGGCTGGACGACGCGGGACTCGAGAAGTTCGCGCAGCGAATGCGTGCGGAGAAGCTGCCGGAAATTGCGACGAACAGCTTCATCGAGGCCCTGCGATACGTCTCGGCCGGCGGAGTGACCACGATTTCAGAAGGCGCGATCAAACCGGTCGTATCGCTGCCCGAGGCGGCGGACCTTGAAGAGTTCGCTGAAGCCGGTCGCGCCGCGGCTTCGAAGACCGCCGTGATCAAGCTCAATGGCGGCCTCGGCACGAGCATGGGCCTGTCGAAGGCCAAGACGCTGCTCCCTGTTCGCCCGGGTCTCTGCTTTCTCGATCTGATCGCCCGACAAGTCCTCTGGCAGCGAGCAAATTGGGGAACCCGGCTGCCCCTCGTCTTGATGAATAGCTATCGCACGCGCGACGATTCCCTCGCCGCGCTGTCTGCGCACGCGGATCTCGCCTCCGGGATTCCTCTCGATTTTCTTCAGCACAAAGTCCCCCGCATCGACGCCGAAACCTGGGCGCCGGTCGAATGGCCGGCGGACGAAAGCCTCGGCTGGTGTCCCCCTGGTCATGGAGACATCTATATCGCGCTCGAGAGTTCGGGGATGCTCGAAACACTGCGCTCGAACGGGATTCGTTATGCGTTCATGTCGAATGCGGACAATCTCGGCGCCGTCCTCGATCCGAAGATTCTCGGCTGGTTCGCGACGGAGAAGCTTCCCTTCGCAATGGAGGTCGCGCTGCGAACGGAATCCGACAAGAAGGGGGGTCATCTCGCCTGGCGAGAGGGTCGACTCATGTTGCGCGAGACCGCGCAGTGTTCGGAAAACGACGTCGCTTCGTTCCAGGACATCGATCGGCATCACTATTTCAATACCAACAATCTCTGGATCGACCTCGACGTGTTGGCGGACAAACTGCAAGACGGTTCGTCCGGCTTGCCCCTTCCCGTCATGAAGAACGTGAAAAACGTTCAGCCGAAGGATCCGTCGAGTCCGGTCTGCTATCAGCTCGAGACGGCCATGGGTTCGGCGATCGAGTGTTTCGAAGGGGCGAAAGCGATCGTCGTTTCGCGAGAGCGCTTTGCTCCCGTCAAGACCACGAATGACCTTCTCTCGCTCTGGTCCGACGCCTATCGGCTCAGCGAGGACGCTCGGATGATTCCCAGCGACGCCGAAGCGAATCGAATTCGCGTGATCGATCTCGACTCTGACTACTTCGGCCACGTCGACGATCTGCAAGCGCGCTTTCCTGAGGGCGCACCATCGCTTGTGAAATGCCAGCGTCTCTCCATTTCCGGTGACCATCATTTTGGTGCGGGCGTCTCGATCGAAGGTTCGGTTTCGCTCGTGAACGAATCGAGCGAAGTCGTCGAGATCCCGGCGGGCGCGGTGCTGCGCGGTCGCTAGCTCGGTCGCGGCGTTCAACGCCCGCGGCTCGTCCCCTGAATTGATCCGCGCAAAGAGGCGGCCCTCGAGGCGGAGTCCATCCTCGAGAGGCAACTTCAATCCTTGTACCAGCGCTTCTTTCGCAGCAAATGCCGCGGAGGCAGGATTGCGCGCGATTTTCTCACACCATATCGCGGCGTTCGCGACGAAATCTTCACGCGGCAGGACCGCGTTGAGCAGCCCGATCCGGAGCGCTTCTTCCGCGTCGACGACGCGTCCGCTCAGACAGAGTTCCGTTCCGATGGCGCTGCCGACCAGTCGAGGCAGTCGTTGCGTGCCATCGGCGCCGGGAATGATGCCGACACTGACTTCGGGCTGGCCCAGATGCGCCCTTTCTGAACCGATTCGGAGCGTACAGGCCAGCGCGGTTTCGCAGCCGCCACCCCAGGCCCTGGCCGTCGATGGCTGCGACGGTCGGCTGGGGCATCGACTCGAGGAGTGAGAGCGCGTCGACCCAGGCGCCAAGGTCGCCGCCGACGTCTTCGCCACGGGCGAGCTTGGCCAGAGCGTCGAGATCCGCGTGTGCGATGAAATACTCGTCGATACCCCCGGTCAACATCACGACCGTCACTTCGTCGCTTTGTTTCGCGAGGCGCTCGAGATGGCCGACGAGTTCGGTCATGGACAAGATGTTCATCCAGTTCTTGGGCGGCCGGGTGAAAGTGAAAACGGCAACTCGGCCCAGTCTAGTCTCGGTCCAGTTTTCAGGCATGGTTCGACGGTAGACGAGTCAGGCAGGAGGGCAATCGAGGCGCGTTTCGGGATACGATCAAGCTGATTCGTCGCGCCTGCAGCCATGATCGATCGACCGATCGCTGATTGATCCAAGGAGAACTCGAAATTGCATCTCTACACAGCAGGAACCCCAAACGGACGCAAGGTTTCCATCGCTCTCGCGGAACTCGGGCTCGATTACGAGATGACCTGGGTCCACCTCGATCGCGAAGAACAGAAGACACCCGAGTTCCTGGCGATGAATCCAAATCACAAGATTCCGGTGCTGGAGGACGACGGCCATGTCATCTGGGAGTCGGGCGCGATCCTGCTCCATCTCGGCGAACGCCATGACTCGGAAGGCATCATCCTTCCGAAAGATCCGAAGACGCGCATGGATGCGATTCAGTACGCGTTCTTTCAGACGGGTGGCGTCGGGCCCAATCTCGGTCGCCTGGGGGCTGCCGTGCGCAAGGAGGGCGAAAAGAACATCGAGATGATTCAGATCTTCAGTGGTGAAATCAAACGACTCATGGGCGTGATCGATCGGATTCTCGGGGATGGTCGAGAGTATCTGGCCGGGCCCTACAGCATCGGCGACATCATGCACTACCCCTGGCTGAAGGTTCTGAAAGATCTCGGTGCGCGCGAAATTCTGGACTTCGAGCGTGTGTCCGATTGGCTCTCGCGGATCGAGGCACGTCCAGCCGTCGCGAAAGGCATGGCGGTTCCGGAATAGGGTTCGTCCCAGTACACCGGGGCGAACGAGTCAGCGCGACGCGAGACCGTTCAAGATGATCTCGGCGATCGAATCGGCGGTATCGCGCGCCGAGCCCTTTGCGATTCCCTGGGCTTCGCTGCGAGAGAACTCACGGCCGAGACGACCGAGCACGAAGGCGAGCGCCCCCGAGTCGAGCTCTTTGATATCGCCGGCCTCGACGGCTTCGTCGAGCAGCGCCTTCGTGATCTCGACGATGTATCGGGTGTGAGCTTCGGCCAGATCAGTGGCCCCGGCGAGGTTTCCGAACGCGGTCTTGAACAGCACGGTTCTCGGTTGCAGGGCTAGGTTGGTCGCCCGAAGGTAGCTACGCAAGCGTTCGAGGGGAGCAAGATCCAACTCGAGGTTATCCATCGCCTCCCGGCCGACGCGATGGAGTTGGCGATCGGCGACCGCGAGGACGAGCGCCTCCTTGCTAGGCGCGATGTCATAGAGCGTTCGAAGCGAGCAGGTCATGCGCTTGGCGATCTCGGCCATCGTGAGATCTTTGAAGTCCCCGTGCAAGACCGAAGCGTCGAGGGTGTCGAGAATTTCGAGTTGGCGGGCGGTGAGCGAAGCCTCGACGCTCGGGGTGAGGAGGCGCTTCGGCGCTCGCACGTTCTTGTAGCGTGCGCGCCGTTTCGATGTCCCCGATTTGGCCGTCATCGTCACCCGAGCAGGGCTTCCGGAATCTCGACTTCTCGTGCGCGCAGCCATTCTCCGAGACTCTTCGCCTGACCATCCTGGCGAGTCGCTGCGGCGACCCCTTCTTCGAGAATCCCATGAATGACGAAGTTGAGGCTGCGCAGGGCCGGCAGCCGCGCGCGGTCGACGTCGAACTGGCCGACTTCGGGAAGCAACGCCTGCAAGCGTTCGGTCGTAAGGAAGGCGTCGAGCCAGGCCCAGGCTTCATCGCTTCGCGCGAAAACACCGAGATTGGCGTTGCCGCCCTTGTCGCCGGAACGCGCGCCGATGATGCGTCCGATCGGAACACGCCGGGTCGCCCCGGTCGGTGCCAGGGCGTCCGGTCCGGCAGCCGGTGTCACCGTGACGTCCTCTTTGGGAATCACGGAGTCGATCTCGCGGGTGTCGCCCTCGATGAAGACGATTTCCTGGTTGACGGCATTCGCGGGAACCCGAGCCGGTTCGTACACGCCGAATGGGCGTCCCGCCGCGGGCCCACCGCCGATCCCGAAATAGCCGGGGATCGTGGCGAGCGCGAGTTCGGTCATGGCGTTGGCGAAGGCGCGTCCGACCTTCTTTTCATCGGGGTCCTTCACGCTGATATGCAGGATCGCGACGGCTTCCTCGTTGCTCGCGGGATCTTCCTTGTTGGTTTGAATGAGCCGCGTGGTGACCTGCTGGTAGTCAGAAGGGTCGAAAGGGCAGGCCAGCCAGAAGGCCTTCTCGATCAGCGCCGCCTTGGCGGCGATGTCGAGACCGGTCAGGCAGACGCGCATGTCGTTTCGGAACCCACCGCTTCGATTCATGCAGACCTTGAGCGTGTCGGGTGGCGGCTCGCCCTGTGTTCCATGAATTCGGATTCGATCGGGCCCCAGTTCTTCGAGTTGGATCGTGTCGAAGCGAGTGGTGACGTCGGGGCCGAAATATTCGACGCCGCCGATTTCGTAGAGAAGTTGTGAGGTGATGGTTCCGATCGAGACCTCTCCGCCGGTCCCGTCGTGCTTTCCGATGACGCAGGATCCGTCTTCGGCGACTTCCGCCCAGGGAAATCCAGTGCGCTCCATTCCGGGAACTTCTTCGAAGAAAGAATAGTTTCCGCCGGTCGCCTGGGTCCCACATTCGATGACATGACCGGCGACGACGGCGCCCGCGAGCGAATCCCAATCGCTGCGCTTCCATCCGTGATGCCAGGCGGCGGGTCCGCAGACGACCGCTGCGTCCGTGACTCGTCCGGTGATGACGATGTCGGCCCCGCGTTCGAGAGCGTCGACGATTCCCCAGCAACCGAGATAGGCGTTGGCCGTCATGAAGCGACCCGGATCCTTGATCGGCTCGCCGGTCTCGAAATGATGAAGCTGATCGCGGGCGATGAAGTCGTTGATGTTGGGCATCAGGTCGTCGCCGCGGACGTAGGCGATCTTCGGATTGAGGCCGAGTTTCTGTGCGACTTCATGAACGGCTTCGGCGCAGCGGTCGGGGTCGAGCCCACCCGCGTTCGAGACGACGCGAATTCCCTTGTCGAGACAGGTCCCCATGACCTGCTCCATCTCGGTGACGAAGGTTCGCGCATAGCCGGCGCCCGGCTTTTTCATACGCGTGCGAGCGAGGATCAACATCGTGAGCTCGGCCAACCAATCGCCGGTTAAGAAATCGATCGGTCCATCCTCGACCATCTCCTTGGCCGCGGAAAGGCGGTCGCCAAAGAATCCGGAACAGTTCGCGATACGAACGGGATTGGCCATGGCTCATTTTCTCCTTCCGGGTCTGGCGAACGAGGATCTCAGCTCGCCGACGCTTCGTCGTCTTCTGTCTGCTCGATCACGAGGAGCAACGCCTCGTTTTCGACTTGCTCGCCCTCTGCCACACGAATCTCGGAAACGATCCCGTCGACGGCAGCTCGCATGGGATGTTCCATTTTCATCGCCTCGAGCAGGATCAGGGTCTGCCCGACGCTCACGGTATCGCCAACTGCGACGCGAATCTCGATCACCTTGCCGGGCATCGGAGCGGCGAGTCCGCCTGACGCCTCTTCCTCGCCGGGCAGCACGAACCGCGGAATCAATGTGAATTCGATGTCGCTGGTCGGGCATTGGACGATCAGGCGATTGGCCGTTCTCGTGATGCGTGCGTGCTGGCGGCGGCCCGCAATCTCGACATCGATCGAGTCGTCGGCCCAGGAGAATATTCTCGCATGGCTGCCGTCTTCGAATTCGAAGGAGTCGTCGCGCATGGAGCGATAGCGAATGAGCCATTCGCGATCGCCCAGAGCGAGGCCGACTCTTTCGAAGGGCATGCGCGCGTTTCGCCAACCCGAGGGCGTCGAGGCGAGAACTGCGGCTTCAGCACGATTCGCCCCCTGAATCCAGAGCGCGCCGACGCGTGCGATTCGCTCCAATTCGTCATCCGTGAGATCGATTGCGCGCTGTGGATTCACCCGCTCGATGAAATCCGTCGTCGTGTCGCCCGCGAGGAATTCTTCGGTGCGCAAGGTTGCGACCAGAAAATCGCGATTGGTCACGATACCGCCGAGATGAAGACGTTCGAGCGCGAGAGCGAGTCGACCCCCGGCTTCGGCTCGGGTCGGACCGTGTGCAATCACCTTGGCCAGCATGGGATCGAAATCCGTACCGACGACGGAGCCTTGTTCGACTCCGCTATCCCAGCGCACAGACGGCTCGTCCGCGGCTTCGTACGCGTCGAGGCGACCCGTCGCGGGCAGGAAGTCCCGGGTGGGATTTTCCGCATAGAGACGCGCTTCGATCGCCGAACCTTCTGTGTGGATCTCGTCCTGGCTGAAATCGAGAGGCAGGCCTTCCGCGATTCGGAGCTGGGCGCGCACGAGGTCGATCCCGGTCACGGCCTCGGTCACGGGGTGTTCGACTTGCAGGCGAGTATTGACTTCGAGAAAGAAGAAATCTCCCGATTCATCGTCGACGAGGAATTCCACCGTACCCGCGGACTGGTAACCGAGCGCGGTCGCGAGTCGAAGCGCGGCCTCGCCCATGGCCTTTCGCATGGCGGAGTCGACGCGGGGGGACGGAGACTCTTCGATGATCTTTTGATGGCGGCGTTGGATCGAACACTCACGTTCGCCGAGATGAACGACATGGCCGTGGGCATCGCCGAGAATCTGGATTTCGATGTGTCGGGATCGCGCGACATAACGTTCGAGGAAGACGCGGTCATCCCCGAAGCCGGCTGCGACTTCGCGTTTCGCCGAAGCGATGGCTTCGTCGAGATCTTCCGCGCGTAGAACGATGCGCATCCCCTTGCCGCCGCCGCCGCCGGCCGCCTTCACGAGGATCGGGTAGCCGATCGTTTCGGCGTGGGAAGGATCCTCGCTGCCGACGAGAATTGGGACATCGTGCTTCGTCGCCAATTCCTTGGCGGCGAGTTTGTCCCCCATTTGCGCGATCGCTTCGGGCGTGGGTCCCACCCAGGCGATTCCGGCCGCGATCGTCTGGCGGGCGAACTCCGCGTTCTCGGACAAGAATCCATAACCCGGGTGAATGGCGTCGGCGCCCGTCGCGAGCGCGGCTTCGAGGATCGACTTTCCATCGAGGTAGGAGTCCGGGAGACGGACGGCCTCGTCGGCATCAGAGACGAAGGGCGCGAAAGCGTCAGCGTCGACGTAGACGGCGACACATCGAATGCCCATTTCATGGGCCGAACGAATCACTCGGCGAGCGATCTCACCGCGGTTGGCAATCAGGAGAGTCTTGATGCTCACAGTCGGAACACTCCATATCCCTCGGCGCCTGCGATCGGCCGAGTCGAAACAACGGATAAACAAATTCCAAGGGCCGTTCGCGTATCACGCGGATCGAGAATGCCGTCATCGCTGATCGCGCCGGTGGCTTCGAGTGCAATCGAACCCTGTTCTTGTTTGGCTTCGACCGCGGCGACCTGTTTCGCGTCCGCCTCTTCGTCGAAGGGCAGGCCCTTGCGTGCGGCCTGGCCTCGCCGGACCAGGGACATGACGCCCGCGATCTGCTTGCCGCCCATCACGGCGATCTTCGCGCTCGGCCAGATGAAGGTGAATCGATTGTTGAAGGCGCGGCCCGACATGGCGTAGGTGCCCGCGCCATAGGACGCGCCGACGATCACCGTGAGATGGGGAACCGTGGAATTCGTCACTGCATTAATCATCTGCGAACCCTTCTTGATCATTCCGGCGTGTTCGAAATCCTTGCCGACCATGAAGCCGGTCAGGTTCTGGAAGAAGACCAGCGGAATGTCCTGTTGGTTGCAGAGTTGGATGAAATGGGCGGCCTTCTCGGCGCTTTCCGGGTAGAGCACGCCGTTGTTGCCGAGGACGCCGACCGGATAACCCTCGATCGATGCAAAACCGCAGACCAGCGTCGGTCCGTAGCGTGGCTTGAACTCCTCGAAGCGCGAGCCGTCGACGATCCGTCCGATGACGTCGCGGATCTCCACAGGGCTTCGCAGGTCGGGGCTGATCAGTCCGAGCAGTTCTTCGGGATCGAGCGTCGGTTCGTCCGGGCGAAGCGAAGGCGCGGGCCCCGTCTTCTTCCAGTTCAGATGGGACACGATCTCACGACACATGCGCAGCGCATCGGGTTCGTCTTCCGCGAAGTATTCGCCCAGTCCGGATATCTCCGCGTGCATCTTCGCGCCACCAAGCGTCTCGTCATCCGACTCTTCGCCGGTCGCCATCTTGACTAGCGGCGGGCCGGCGAGAAAGATCTTCGATTGCTGCTTGATGACGACGTTGTAATCCGACATCCCGGGCTGATAGGCACCGCCTGCGGTCGAGGAGCCGAAGACCACGCAGATCGTCGGGATCTCGAGTTTCGACAGTTCGATCATCTCGTAGAAGAATCGACCCGACTCGGCGAAGTGATTGGTCTTGGCGGGACGGCGTTTCTTCTTGCCATCCTTTGAGTCCGAGTCGCCCTCCATGCGAAGGTCCGCGCCCGCCGACTCGACGAAGCTGACGTAGGGAATTCCGTTGTCGCGGGCGATTTCGAGGGCGCGCATCCACTTCTTCGCGACGTAGGGTGTGAGGGCACCGCCTAATACGGTCGGATCATTCGCGAAGATCACGCATTCGACCCCCGCAATCACGCCGATGCCCAACACGGCGCCGCCACCGATGACGTAATCGGAGTTGAACCCGGCCAGCGGACTGATCTCGAGAAAGGGGCTGTCCGCGTCGAGGGCGAGCGCGATCCGTTCGCGCACCGCGAGCTTTCCTCGTTTGGCCAGTCGAGCGTGGGATTCGGGTCCACCCCCGGCCTCGGCCTCGTCGAGCAGTCCGTCGATCTCCGTGAGTCGATCGACCATGACGCGGCGATTTTCGGTGAATTCTTCGGTTCGCGAATCGAGCCTCGAGCGAACGGGCGGTGCGAGCAGGGTGGGCTGCATGAGCTCTCCGTCTCTGATTGGGTCCTTGTTGACATCTTCGTAACAGGTCTGGTAACAACAATCAACAGATATTACCGACCTCGACAGGTCCTTTCGCGGACGAATTGGGGCAAAATCGAGGGTCGGCCGTCGAAGGCGATCACGCCTGTTTTCGACACCCTTGATCGTCGAGCATCGAGCGGAGGATGGACAACATGGGCAGCGTAGGCAGCGCAGGCAGCGACGCAGCGGACGCGACTTCTGCAGAGTCAGGAGTCGTTCAGACCAGGCTCGCACGCGGCGTTTTGACGGTGACGCTGGCCGACGTCGAGAATCGCAACGCGCTCGGGGCCGATCTGCTCGAAGGTCTTCATGCGGCGATTCGTCGGGCGAACGAAGACGCTTCCATTCGCGCAGTAGTCGTCACGAATATCGGCTCGACGTTTTGTGCGGGTGCGAACCTGAAACAACAATCGGCGGCTGTGGAAAAGAACAAGACGAAGGGCGGGTCGAGAGCCAAGCCGAAAGAGAACGGCATTGGTGGATTCCCCGCATTGCTCGAGGCGATTCAATCCTCGCCGACGCCGATCATCGGTCGCATCAATGGTCACGTCGTTGGCGGTGGCAACGGGCTCGCTTCGGCCCTCGATATCTCGATCGCACGCGACGACGTGAAGTTCGGTTTTACCGAGGTCCGGCTCGGTGTGATTCCGGCCATCATCTCGGTCGTCTGCTTGCCGAAGATGCGCAGGGGCGATGCGATGGAAGCTTTTCTGCGCGGCAATCGCTTCTCGGGCGCACGCGCAGCGGAACTCGGCTTGATCAACCGCGCCGTGCCTGGCGATCAACTCGACGCCGCCATCGAAGAGGTGTTGGCGGATCTGCGCAAGGGTGGACCGGAGGCATTGGGCCTCGCAAAGAACCTCGTCTACGAAGTACCACGGCTCGAGACCGCCGATGCGATTGAGTGGACGAGCGCGCTTTCGGCTCGTCTCTTTGCCGGACCCGAAGCCAAGGAAGGAATGAAGGCCTTTCTCGAGAGACGTCCGGCGAGCTGGGCGTCCGACGAAGACTGAAACGCGTCCGACATCGTGTTCGACGTGTTCGACGTATTCGAAGCATCGAAGCGCACGAGAGCGAGCGAACGCAAAACGAATTGAGAAAAGGAGATGCCATGAAAGTCGATGCCGGATTGATGAACACAACCGATCTCTCGAAGGTTCCGGAGCAGGTACGGAAGCTCGAAGCAGAGGGCTATGACGGATTGATCACCGCCGAGATGAGTGCCGACCCCTTCTTCCCGCTCCTGCTCGCCGCGGAGCACACCGAGCGGATCGAGCTGATGACCTCGATCGCCGTTGCCTTCGCGCGCAATCCGATGATCGTGGCTGGCCTCTCGAATGATCTGCAGGCCTATTCAAAGGGGCGGTTCATTCTGGGACTCGGCTCGCAGATCAAGCCGCACATCGAAAAGCGTTTCAGTCAGCCGTGGTCGCATCCGGCTGCACGCATGCGGGAGTTCATTCTCGCCATGCGCGCGATCTGGACCTCCTGGTACGACGGCGAAAAGCTCGATTATCGAGGCGAGTTCTACCGGCATACGCTGATGACGCCGATGTTTACCCCGACCAACAATCCACATGGTGCGCCTCGCGTCGTGCTGGCCGCGGTCGGTCCCAAGATGACCGAGGTGGCGGGCGAGGTGGCCGATGGCATGATCGTGCATGCCTTCTCGACGGCTCGTTACCTGCGCGACGTCACGCTTCCGGCAATCGAAAGCGGCCTGAAGAAATCCGGTCGCGCTCGCTCGGACTTCGAGGTCTGTTACCCGACCTTCGTCGTCAGCGGCAGGGACGAGCGTGAATGGGAGCAGTCGCGGACGGCCATCGCGCGGCAACTGGGATTCTACGGCTCGACGCCGGCCTATCGCGGGGTGCTCGAGGCGCATGGCTGGGGCGATCTGCAGACGGAGTTGAACGTCCTCTCGAAGCGTGGCGAATGGGTCGCGATGGGGGAGGCGATCACGGACGAAATTCTCGAGGAGTTCGCGATCGTTGCCGAACCGGAGAAGGTCGCCGGAGCGCTCGGTGCGCGCTTCGGTGGGGTGGTCGACCGTGTGGTTTGCAGTGTCCCCTTCGCCGACGACGCCGCGAGGCTGGCCTATATGGAAGAGCTTCGGGCGCTCTAGCAACCGGGAGGTGGATCATGGCCTTGGAAATCTGTCAGGACCTACTCACGGAAACTGCGGAGCTTCATGCCTTCTTGCAGACGCTGGACGACGACGACTGGTCGCGGCCAACGCTCTTCATGGGTTGGACGCCATGGGATGTCATCGCTCATCTTCATTTCTTCGATGAAGTCTCGATGAAATCGCTGGCCGGCCCGGAGGAGTTCGAGGCGCTTCAAAAGCAATTCGTCGAGCAGATGAAGGCTGGGCTGTCGGGGCAGGAGATGGCCCAAAAGGCGTACGGTGAGCATGACGCGTCCGCACTGCTCGAATTGTGGAAAACGACCAATACAGCCATGGTGGAGCAGCTCGGCGCATCGGAACCAAAACGAAGATTGCCCTGGTTCGGGCCCGACATGGGCGTGCAGATGTTTACGACGGCGCGCTTCATGGAAACCTGGTCTCACGGCCAGGCGATCTACGATCTGAAGAGCGTCGAACGTGAACCCACCGATCGCATCAAGAATATCGTGGCGATCGGGGTGCGGACCTTCGGCTGGACGTTCGTGAATCGCAAGCTCGATGTTCCCGGGCCCGCGCCCTACGTGCGATTGGTCGCGCCGTCCGGAGAGATCTGGGAATTCAATGATCCGAGCGACGAGGAGCGGGTCGAAGGATCCGCCGCCGACTTTTGTATGACGGTGACGCAGGTCCGAAATGTTGCGGACACGAATCTTCAGGTGACGGGAGAGGTTGCCAACCGTTGGATGGAGATCGCCCAGTGTTTTGCAGGAGGCCCCGTCGACCCGCCGAAGCCGGGCTATCGACTGGGCGCCTGAGCCGCAGCGATTTCGTGGATCGAAGATGAGGAGCAAGAGCGATGGATCTTGAATTCGGAGAACGCTACGAGGCCTTTCGCCAGGAAGTGAGGCAATTCCTCACGGACCACGAGGATCGCCGCCCGACGACTTCGTTGTCCGAGGCGCCGCCCGGACAACTCTCGGATTGGCTCTGCTTGCAAATCGAGCACGGCTATTGGGCGCGGACGATTCCGAAGGAATATGGAGGCTTCGGCGGAGAACCGGATCTTCTCGAAACCGTGATCATGGACGAAGAGTTCAATCGCGCACACGTGACGCGCGGCTACGGAGCTCAGGGACCGTCGATGCTCGTGCCGACACTGCTCGCACATGGAACCGAAGAGCAGAAGAAACGCTGGATCGCTCCGACTCTTCGCGCGGAGACGATCTGGTGCCAGGGCTATTCCGAGCCGGGGGCCGGGAGCGACCTCGCGAGTCTGCAGACGCGAGCGAGCGAGGATGGAGACGACTTCATCATCAACGGACAGAAGATCTGGACGAGCACGGCAGATACCTCCGACATGATGTTCATCCTGGTGCGAACCGAGCCCGACGCGACCAAGCACGCGGGCATCAGTTATGTCCTCCTGCCGATGGAAACGGAAGGGATCGACGTCCAGCCGCTGCGAACGATGTCCGGTGATATCGGCGAGAACTCCTTCAATCAGGTCTTCTTCACAGACGTTCGCGTGCCGCAAGCCAACGTCGTCGGTTCGCGCGGCGAGGGCTGGAAGATCGCGAACACGACTCTCAAGCATGAGCGCAATTCCCTGAACTCGAACGGCGAGGGGACCTTTCTTCGCCTGGTGCGCTTGATGAAGAATGAGATCACCAACGGTGTGCCGGCGATCGCGAGCCCGGTCTATCGCGACCGACTCATGCGTCTGCAGGCGAGAATGCTCACGATGAAACATCACGGAATGCGCATGTTGACCTGCAATCTCCGTGGGGAAGCGCCGGGCGTCGCGGGGCTGATCGTGAAGCTGCAGAACTGTCAGCTGAATTTCGACATGGCGTCCCTGGCGATCGACGTGATGGGCGAACTCGGCGTGCTCTACGATCACACGAAATACGAACGTGAACGGGGATTCTGGCAAGCCCATTCCTTCTTCTCGCTCGGGCTGATCATCGGCGGTGGGACGGCGCAAATCCAGAAGAACATCATCGCCGAGCGGGGACTCGGATTGCCCCGTGAGCCGAAGCCGGCGAAGGCTTAGCGGCCGAGCGCATTCTTGGGCGTGGGCATGACGGACGAGTGACTAGCAAGAAGGAAATGGGAAATGGATTTCGGACTCTCTGAAGATCAGGTCTTGCTCGACAAGACGGTGCGTGGCTTCCTTGCCGATCAGGTTCCGATCGAGCGCGTCCGCGAGCTGCGCGAGCTGGACTGTCCGAATGATCCAGGACTGTGGAAATCGCTGTCGGAATTGGGCCTGACGGGAATTCTCGTTCCGGAGGCTCTCGGTGGCAGCGAATTGAAACTGCTCGACGCCGCCCTGGTCGCGCAAGCGCTCGGATATGCGGCGACGCCCAGCGCGTTCCTGTCGTCGTCCGTGATCGCGCCGATCGCCCTGCGAGCGCTCGACAGCGAGCGCATCGAGCCATGGCTCGCCGGGCTCGCGACCGGTGACCTGCGGATCGGAGTGGCGATGATGGAGCTGATTTCGAGCCGCGAAGGCGCTGGTTTGCGAGTCGAAGGAGGCGAACTGCACGGGAAGTCAATGATGGCGCTCGATGCGTGCAGTGCCGACCTGCTGATGGTGGCGATCGATGAGGACACGCTCGCGATCGTGGATCGGGGAGCCGATGGCGTGTCGGTGAGTCGCCTGCGCACGACCGACGCGACGCGTTGTACCGCGGAAGTGGTCTTCGAGGGTGTCCGTCCACTCGAGCTCTTCGAAGGGGCGCGATCGGCGATCGGGCGAAGTCTCGAAGCCGGACGGATCATTCTGGCCGCCGATGTCCTCGGGGCCTGCGAATCCATGATCGATCAAGCGGTTCGCTATGCAGGGCAGCGCAAGCAATTCGATCGGCTGATTGGCTCGTTTCAAGCCGTGAAACACATGTGCTCCGAGATGATCGCTGAACTCGAGCCGGCCCGATCGCTGCTCTGGTATGCGGCACACGCGTTCACGGCAATGCCGGATGAAGCCCCACTCTTGTCGCGGCTCGTACTCTCGCATCTGGCCGAGATCGGTCGGGAAATCGCATCCACGTCGACCCAGGTCCATGGCGGAATTGGCTGGACGGACGAACAGAACCTGCATTTCTGGTTCAAGCGAATCGGGGTTGCCCGACATCTCCTTGGCGGGCCCGAGACGCTCCGAGAGCAGGCGGCAAGCTTGCAGGGCTTCGATTCGGCTTCCTGACCCGACGCGGTTCGAACGCAGCGCGCCATTCACTCGCTGGACCGGGTCGATTCCCGCTTGCCAAGCCATCATTGACGATGGCTGGCGGGCGTTTTTTTCTGCATCCTTTCCCTTTCGATCGGACGTCGAACGAATCATTCCAGTTTCGTGTCGTACGATCCAGCGAGAATCTGGGAGGCCCCGTCTTGGAGCTTAGTTTCGCGACACTCTGGGAGTCGATTTCGGATCAGATGGGGGATCACGACGCCATCGTGACCGGTTCGAATCGGCGGACCTGGACGGAATTCGAGAATCGCGCGGCCCGACTTGCCCAGGCCTTTCTGGCGGCCGGCCTCGGTCCGGGCTCGAAGATTGGACTCTATCTCCTGAACGGAAACGAATATCTCGAATCACAGTTTGCCGGCTTCAAGATTCGCGGCGTGCCGATCAACATCAACTATCGCTACCTGGACGATGAACTGCTCTATCTGCTCGAGAACTCCGACGCCGAGGCGCTCGTCTTCCACTCGAGTCTGGCCGAGCGTGTCGATCGCGTGAAGGAGAGGGCGACCCGAGTTCGCCTTTGGATCGAAGTCGACAACTCGGATGCCGGAGCGGAGGCCAACCACGGAAGCGCTTCCGTGCCTGGCGCGCTCGCCTACGAGACTGTCGTCGCTGACCACGATCCTGCGCCGCGCATCACACGCGATCCGAGCGACATCTACATGCTCTATACGGGCGGCACGACGGGAATGCCCAAGGGTGTGATGTACGAAATGGGCGGAATGGTCCAGGGTTTCATCGGATTGATCTACCCGCTTCTTGGGCTGGGGATTCCCGACATCGACGATGTCGCAAAGATCGTCGCGGGACTGGCCGACGAAGATCGCGGAGTCGTTTCGATTCCCACTTGTCCCTTGATGCATGGGACGGGAATGTGGCTCGGCGCGATGATTCCTCATTGTGCGGGGGCGCGCGTCGCGATGCTCGAGGCTCGCTCCTTCGACGCGGTCGAACTCCTCGAGAAGATCACCGCGGAAAGAGCGACACAGATCGTAATCGTCGGGGATGCCTTTGCCAAACCGATTCTGGTCGCTCTCGAGGAGTCGCGCGATCGTCACCGGTCCTTCGATCTCTCGAGTGTGCAGTTCATGATCTCGTCGGGGGTCATGTGGACGAGCGAGGTCAAGCAGGCGCTTCTCGAATGGCATGAGTTCACGCTGATCGATGCGATGGGCAGCACCGAAGGATCCATGGGTACGCAAATCACGACGCGTGGAAACGTCGGCGAGACGGCGAAGTTCACGATCGGGAAGAATACGAAGGTCTTCACCGAAGACGGTCGCGAAGTGAAGGCGGGTTCGGGGGAAACCGGGATGGTGGCCGCCGGCGGCGATGTTCCGATCGGGTACTACAAAGACGAAGCCAAGTCTCGCGCGACGTTCCGCGAGATCGATGGGGTTCGTTATTCCTTTCCGGGCGATTGGGCGCGAATCGATGCGGACGGAACGCTGACCCTGTTGGGTCGGGGATCGAATTGCATCAATACGGCCGGTGAGAAGGTCTACCCAGAAGAAGTCGAAGAGGCCGTCAAGTCTCATGAACATGTCTTCGACTGTCTCGTCGTTGGCGTGGAAGACGAAAAATTCGGCCAACGCGTTACGGGCGTTGTTTCTCTTCAGCCCGACCGGGAAGTTGATCCGGATGCCTTGCGTGAATTTACGAAGACGAAATTGGCAGGCTACAAGGTTCCCAAACAGCTCTTCATCGTCGATCGCGTCGAACGCGCTCCCAATGGCAAGGCCGACTACAAATGGGCTCGCGACACGATCGAGACGCTGCTGGCCTCTTCCTGAAGCCGTCTCGAATCCCCCGCAGACTCCTAGCTTGCGGCATTCGCATCGTCAAAAATCCGGAGCCACAGTAGGGAAATCCGACCGCCGACTGACTGGAAAAGGGGGCGAGCGCTCTGGTCGTTTCTTGAAATCGGTTCGCAGTCTGATCGATTCATTCCAATCGACTCTTTGAGCGCTCTTCGATGCTCTGATGCAGCCGAATCAGAGTTCGGTGAAGAGAATCCCGTGGTACCGTTCGCGGTAATCGAAGACGGTTGCGCTTGAACTCGTTCTCATGCGACGAATTCAGGCTCCATGACGCAGAACGTACTCGAAATGTACGCAACGACGTCGTGAGCGCGCTTGAATGTCGTAGGGAGTCAGGTGGCGTAGTGGCGAAGAGGGTTCGAGCACGATGAAACGCACGCTCATCCTGTTCGCCAATCTCATGGTCGTGTGGCTCCTGCTTTCGGGACACTACAACGCAACGTTGATCACGTACGGCGTGCTTTCTTGCGCCGGCGTCGTCGCCCTGATGGCACACCTGAAAATTCTCGACCATGAAGCGCTTCCGTCTCATCTCGGATATCGGCTCTTTACCTATCTGCCATGGCTGCTCAAGGAAGTCGTGATGTCGAACCTGGCCGTGGCGAAGGTGATCCTGAGCCCCAGCTTGCCCATTCATCCCCGAATCCTGCGAATCTCCGCGAGCCAGAAGACCCAGGTGGGTCAGGTGGTCTATGCAAACTCGATTACGTTGACGCCGGGTACCGTGACGCTTGATGTTCGCGACGGAAATTTCCTGGTCCATGCGTTGACGATCGACTCCGCGGCTGGGCTCCTCTCCGGAGAAATGGATCGTCGAGTGTCTCATCTCGAAGAGAACGCCGCGATTCACGAAGGCCATTCTGTCGGCAGGGATTCGGCATGAGCGTCTTCGTTGTGGCGATGATCGGCGTCTTGACGACGATGGTGCTCGCCCTGGCACGCGCATTCATGGGGCCGACCGTCTTCGATCGAGTTCTTGCCGCCAACATGTTCGGTACGAAAACGGTGCTGTTGATCGCAGTCAGCGGATTCCTGTCCGGTCGTCCAGAATGGCTCGATCTCGCCCTGCTTTATGCGTGGATGAATTTCATCGGGATGATCGCGCTCCTTCGTTTCAGCAAATTTGCAAACCTCGCTAGCGACGAGCAGATCAAATGATGGAGCCCATTCGCGAAATCGCCGTATGGCTCTGCTTGGTCTCCGGCTCCGTGTTCTCCGTGATCGGCGGAATCGGCATGATTCGCATGCCTGATTTCTATACCCGAAGCCATGCGGCCAGCATTACCGACACACTCGGTGCGACGCTGATCCTGCTCGGCCTCGGTCTGCATTCTGGCGTGAACCTGGTTTCAGTCAAGCTCGTCTTCGTACTCTTCCTTCTATATGTAACGAGTCCGACCGCGGCTCATGCGCTCGTCAAGGCAGCCTACTCGAAGGGTCTCGAGGCGCCTAGCGTCGAGGATGCTACGCACTCGACCGTGTTGGCCGACACGCCGTCGGCGGGACTCTCAACCGATTCCGAAGGGGCGAGCTGATGGGCGAGCACGCTCTGGGCTCGTTGGTCGAGATGACGCTCTTCGTATTGATGATCGCTCTCGCTGTCTATATTGCGCGGCTGCGCAGTCTGTTTGCGGCCGCGATGCTCTTCGGAATTTTCAGTCTGCTCTCAGCTGGCATGCTGACGCTGATGGACGCCGTCGACGTCGCGTTTACGGAAGCAGCCGTGGGTGCCGGGATATCCACCGTCCTGATCCTGGGCGCTCTCGGCCTGACGACCTCGGAAGAGGCTCCGCCGCGAAAGCACGGATGGACGGCATTGCTCGTCGTTAGCGCGACAGGACTGATGCTGATCTACGGGACGCTCGATTTGCCGGTGTATGGCGATCCGAATGCACCCATCCACCAGCATGTCGCGCCTCACTATCTCAAGGACTCGGTCGACGAGATCGGGATTCCCAACGTCGTGACTTCGGTTCTGGCGAGCTACCGCGGCTACGACACGTTCGGAGAAACGACGGTCATCCTGACCGCGGCGGTCGGTGCGATTCTGCTCCTCGGCCCTCGGACCGGACGAACGCGGAAAGAAGACGATGACGGGGAGGGCTCGCAATGAGCGATAGCCCGATCAAGATGCGCGTTCGCGAGACCGTCATTCTGCGCGTGGTGGGCAAGGCACTCGTTCCTTTCATTCTTCTCTTCGCGCTCTATGTCCAGTTCCACGGCGACTACGGTCCGGGTGGAGGCTTTCAGGCGGGCGTCATCTTTGCGGCGGGTCTGATCCTGTATGCGTTGATCTTCGGGCTCGACTCGCTTCGTGAAGCCATTCCCCAGGTGGTCGTGGAGATTGGCATTGCGCTCGGGACGCTGCTCTATGGCGGCGTCGGCGTTGTCTCGATGATCATGGGTGGCGAGTTCCTGCACTACGGCGTGCTCGACCACCACAACCCCGTGCATGGCCAGCATCTGGGTATCCTACTCGTCGAGTTGGGAGTGGGGATCACCGTTGCTTTCGTGATGGTCGCGATCTTCTACGCCTTCGCCGGGAGGTCGCGACAATGATGGAACTCGCTGATCAGCTCCTGTCGCGCTGGAACTACGTGGCGGTCGTCGTGCTCATGATGATCGGGCTCTACATGGCGATCTCGCGCGGGAATCTGGTCAAGAAGGTCATGGGCATGAGTGTCTTCCAGGCCTCGGTGATTCTTCTCTACGTCTCGATGGGGAAGGTGGCCGGCGGAACGGCGCCCATTCTGATCGAGGGCGCGAGCGACATCATCTACTCGAATCCGCTTCCCCATGTCCTGATGCTGACAGCCATCGTTGTCGGCGTGGCCAGCACCGCGCTCGGCTTGGCGCTCGTCGTTCGCATCAACGAGGCCTATGGGTGTGTCGAGGAAGATGAGATCGTGGCCCTTGATCGCGCAGAAGACCAGCGTGAGATTCAGGCGGAGGACGCAGATTGATCGGCCTCGTCGATCACTTTCCCATCCTGCAGGTCCTGATTCCGCTGCTCGGGGCGCCCCTGTGTTTCTTGCTGCGCAGGGAGGCGATCGTTCGTCCCTTTGCGGTTGCCGCGAGCTTCGCCTGCCTCTGGATATCGACGAACCTACTCGGCCAGGTCCTCGACGGGACGGTTCTCGTCTATGAATTCGGCGGCTGGGCGCGTCCCTATGGAATCGAATACCGCGTCGATATCTTGAATGGCTTCGTTCTGGTCGTCGTTTCAGCGATGGCTGCCGTGGTCTTCTCTGCGGGCATCGGGCAGGCGCGGCGCGCCATTCCGGAAGGTCGCGAATACCTCTTCTACGCGGCGGCCCTGCTCTGTTTGACGGGATTGCTCGGTGTGACGATCACCGGCGACGTCTTCAATATCTTCGTCTTCCTGGAGATCTCGTCTCTTTCTTCCTACATCCTGATTGCGTTGGGTCGCAGCCGCCGAGCTCTGATGGCCGCCTTTTCCTATCTGATCATGGGAACGATCGGGGCGACTTTCCTTCTGATCGGCATCGGTTTCATGTACCAGATGACCGGCACGCTCAACATGGTCGACATGGCGGAGCGAATCCAAGCGCTCGGTGCCACGAGAGGCGTTTTCGTTGCCCTTGCCTTCGTCGTCGTCGGCATCAGCACGAAGCTCGCTGTGTTCCCTCTCCATCACTGGTTGCCGAACGCGTATAGCTTTGCCCCGCCTCTTGTTTCCGCCTTCCTCGCGTCGACGGCGACGAAGGTCGCCTACTACCTGCTGATCCGATTTACCTTTGGCCTCTTCGGCGCAGCGCTGGTCTTCGACGAGGTCGGCATAGACCTCTTGCTGATGCCGCTTTCCATCATCGCCATGTTCGTCGGCTCGATCGCCGCGATCTATCAAACGGATTTCAAGCGACTGCTCGCCTACTCGAGCATCGCGCAAATCGGATACATGACGCTCGGGCTTTCACTTGCGACCCAGGCGGGAGTGTCCGCTGGGTTGATTCATGTCTTCAATCACGCGCTCATGAAAGGCGCGCTCTTTCTCGTCGCAGCCTGCATCGCATGGCGAATGGGCGGAACCAGCCTCGATGTCATGAAGGGGCTCGGTCGACGCATGCCGGTCACGATGGCGGCGCTGGTCGTGGCTGGACTCGCGCTCGTGGGCGTTCCCGGCACCGTCGGATTCGTGAGCAAATGGGCTCTGGTTTCGGCCGCCCTCGATCAGGATGCGTTGATGCTTGCCTTCTTGATCCTGGCGAGTTCGATCCTGGCGTTGATCTATGTCTGGAAGGTCGTGGAAATCGTCTACTTCCAGGAGCCCGAGACCGAGATCGAACGGAAGGAGCCGCCGCTAAGACTCTTGGTTCCGACCTGGATCCTGGCGGGCGCCTCGATCTACTTCGGAATCTTCTCGAGTTTCGCAGTCGATGTCGCGAAGCTCGCGGCAGAGCAAGTCGTCATGGCGGGTCTGTAGAGCATGGGTTTCTAGAGCGATGGGAATGAACCCGGACACGACGATTCTGCTTTGGGCAATGACTCTTCCAGTCATCGGCGCCCTGGGCGTCGTCGCGCTCGGGCGCTGGCCGAATCTCCGGGATGGCTGGACTGTTGCGATCGGGATCTCGACCTTTACTTGTGTTGTCCAACTGATCGAGCCCGTGATGGCAGGCGTTCGCCCGTCGTTCTCCCTTCCGGGAACCATGCCGGGAACCATGCCGGGGCTTGGATTGTTTTTCGAGGTCGAGCCGCTCGGCTTGTTATTCGGCCTCGTCGCTTCGGGCCTGTGGATCCTGACCTCGCTCTATGGCTTCGGCTATATGCGCGGTCACGGCGAGAGCAATCAGACGCGCTTCTTTACCTGTTTCGCCGTGGCGATTGCGGCGGCCCTTGGAATCGCCTTCGCCGGTGATCTGGTCACACTCTTTCTCTTCTATGAAATTCTGACCTTTTCCACGTTCCCGCTCGTCACCCATGCCGGTACCGAAGCGGCCGTGCGCGCCGGACGGATCTATCTGGGAATACTGGTTTCGACGTCTGTCCTCTTCTTGTTGTTGGCCATTCTTTGGACGGCGAGCATCTCGGACACGCTTCGCTTCACACCCGGTGGCATTCTCGACGGAAAGATCGCTGGTGCTTCCGCAGGCCTCTTGCTCCTGCTCTTTATCTATGGCGTCGGCAAGGCGGCCCTCATGCCCTTCCATCGCTGGCTGCCGGCCGCGATGGTGGCGCCCACGCCGGTTTCCGCTCTGCTGCACGCCGTCGCAGTCGTGAAGGCGGGCGTCTTCACCGTCCTCAAGATCTCGATCTACGTCTTCGGCATCGACTTTCTCGCAGCCGACGGCCTCTCCGACATCATGATGATGATCGCCGCCGTGACGATCCTGGCGGCCTCGATCCGCGCGCTCTCTCTCGACAATCTGAAGGCGAGACTGGCGTATTCAACGATCAGCCAACTCTCTTACATCGTTCTCGGCGCCGCGCTCGCAACTTCCGCGGCCGCCATGGGAGCCGGCCTGCATATCCTGATGCATGCGCTCGGCAAGATCACACTCTTCTTCGTGGCGGGCGCGGTCTACGTCGTCGCCCACAAGACAGAAGTCAGTCAACTCGATGGAATCGGTCGTCGCATGCCGTTTACCTTTGGCGCGTTTTGCATCGCCTCCTTCAGCATCATCGGACTGCCACCGATGGGCGGTGCCTGGAGCAAGTGGTACCTGGTAACGGGCGCCTTCGATGCCGGTCAACCCTGGATGGTCGTCGTCTTCATGGTGAGTTCGCTGCTCTCGATCGGCTACTTGATGCCGGTCGTCGTTCGCGCGTTCTTTCGACCCGTGCCCGAAGGTGAGGAAGATGGCATGAAAGAGGCGCCGCTACTGATTCTTCTGCCGATTTGCGCGACGGCGCTGGCCTGTATCGCAATCTTCTTCTACGCCGACGGAGTCTATCGACTCCTTGCGCCGGCGATGGGGCTTGGAGGCTGATCATGGTTGATGAAACGCCGACAGACGGCTCGCCGGATTCGAACCAAGCGAACATACCCTTGGAGAACGAATCGGAATGGTGGCTCGACCGCCCCGCGAGCATCAGCTTGATCATCAGGGTCTTGATGGCGGCGTGCGCCATCGTGGTTTTCGCGGATTTCTTCTATCACAAACACGCGGACTATTCGTTTCAGGAGTGGATCGCCTTCGACGCGGTCTTCGGTTTCGTGGCCTACGTCGGGCTCGTGACGACGGCCAAGGGAATTCGCCGCTTCCTGATGCGAGACGAGGACTACTATGATTGACGTCCTCTTGACTGGGTTGCCGCCCGGCGTCTTGTTGATCGTCGCCGCGATTCCCGCAGTGCTGCTGCCGCATCGGCTTTCGCAGGCCGTGATGATGGCGCTTCCGGTTCTCGGGCTGGCGCATCTTCTTTCGATGCCGTCGGATTTCGGCTACTCGATCCAGCTCTTCGAATACACGCTCCAGGTTACGCGGATTGATGCGCTCTCGCGGGTCTTCGGAATCGTCTTTCATATCGCGGCCTTTCTCGGTGTTCTCTACGCCTCTCATCAGAGAGACCGCTTGCAGGCCGCGGCAGCCCTGATCTATGCGGGTTCGGCGATCGCCGCCGTCTTTGCCGGCGACCTGATGACGCTCTTCGTCTGGTGGGAACTGACCGCTGTCTCTTCGGTCTTTCTCGTCTGGGCCAGTCGCACCGAAGCTGCACTGAAGGCCGGTCAGCGATACCTGATCATTCAGGTCACGTCGGGCCTCTTGTTGCTCGCGGGGTCGATTCTGCTCTACCGGGATTCCGGGACCCTGGCCTTCGAGCATATCGGGATCGAGTCGGCGGGTGGTTGGTTGATCTTCATCTCTTTCGGAATCAAGGCGGCCTTTCCGCTTCTCCATGGCTGGATGAAGGATGCCTATCCCGAAGCGACGGTCACGGGGACGGTGTTTCTCTCGGCCTTCACCACCAAATTGGCGATCTACGCTCTCGCCCGCGGCTTCGCGGGGACGGACATCCTGATTCCAATCGGCGTGACGATGACCGCGTTTCCGATTTTCTTTGCCGTCCTCGAGAACGACCTGCGACGTGTTCTCTCCTACAGCCTGAACAACCAACTGGGTTTCATGGTCGTCGGGATCGGGGTTGGCACCGAACTCGCGCTGAACGGTACGGTCGCTCATGTCTTTGCCCACGTGATCTACAAAGCGCTGCTCTTCATGGCCATGGGCGCGGTGTTGTTCCGCGCTGGAACGATCAAGGCTTCGGAACTCGGCGGCCTCTACAAGTCGATGCCCTGGACGGCCTTCTTCTGCATCATCGGATCGCTCTCGATCTGCGGATTTCCCTTGACCAGTGGCTTCGTCAGTAAATCGATGGTGCTCTCGGCCGTCGGCCATGAGCATCTCGTAATCATTTCCATGGTCCTGCTCTTCGCTTCGGCCGGCGTGCTCGACCATTCCGGCATCAAGATTCCATTCTTCTCCTTCTTCGCTCATGACAGTGGCATTCGCGTGAAAGAGGCGCCGATCAACATGCGCCTGGCGATGGGGATCGCCGCGGCACTCTGTATCGGCATTGGCGTCTTCCCGGAACCCCTCTACGCGATTCTTCCCTATCCCGTCGATTACAGTCCCTATTCGACCTCGCACGTCGTCACGATGTTGCAGCTCCTGCTCTTCGCTGCACTCGCCTTCGTCTTTCTGTGGAAGACGGGTCTCTACCCGCCGGAGCTTCGAAGCATCATCCTCGACATCGATTGGACCTGGCGACGGCTGCTTCCGTTGGCCTGGTCTGGTGTTTCCGAGGTATGGCTGGTCGGTCAGCGCTGGTTCCTGGGGACCGCGGATCGTGCGCGGCTTGAATTGGTCGAGTTTACGCGAGCCCACCTCAGTCCGTGGACGCGACTCGGCGAGCCCTGGCCGACGGGGTCGACCGCCATGTGGGCGGCCGCTCTTCTCTTCGCGTATCTGCTCCTTTCGTTCTGAATGTCAGGCGGACAATCGCGCGAACACTCGGCACGAGTGCAGTCGTCGTCCGGAGCTGCAGTTCTCGTGATCACCGCCTAACTTCGCCCGATGACGGTTTCAACGATTCCACCGCAGCGCGATCTCTTCGACATTCCCGATGACGTCTGTTACCTGAACACGGCCTACATGAGCCCACAACTCGACAGCGTCTGCGCAGCGGGTCGGGAGTCTGTGATTGTGAAGGCGCGGCCCTGGAACGTGGGCGATGAACAGTGGTTCGGGCGCGTCGAACTCGCCCGCGAACAATTCGCACGCGTGATCGGTGCGACGGCCAACGATATTGCCCTGGTTCCCTCCGCGAGTTACGCAATCGGGACCGCTGCGCGCAATGGCCCGATCACGTCGGGACAGACCATCGTCCTCGTCGCGGATCAATTTCCTTCCTGCGTCTACCCGTGGCGTCGTCGAGCCGAGGAATCCGGCGCTGAGATCGTGACGGTCGAGCGACCTGGCGACCATGACTGGACTGCCGCGATCCTCGGTGCGATCGATACCGGCTGCGCGATCGTCGCGTTGCCCGCGTTTCACTGGACGGACGGGGGGCGAATCGATCTCGTTGCCATCGGTGAGAGGGTGCGCGCGGTCGGTGCACAACTCGTGCTCGATCTTTCTCAATCCGTCGGTGCCACGCCCTTCGACGTGGCCGAGGTCGATCCGGATTGGATTGCTGCGCCGACGTACAAGTGGCTGATGGGTCCCTATTCGGCGGGATTTCTCTATGCGGCGCCTCGCCATCACAACGGCGTTCCACTCGAGGAGAACTGGATCGCTCGAAGTAACAGTGCGCAGTTCAGTCGACTGATCGACTATGACGATCAATACCGCGAGGGTGCTCGGCGCTACGACGTCGGTCAGCGGAGCAACTTCGTCCTCGTCCCGATGGTGAATGCCGCACTCGAACAGCTGCTGTCTTGGGGAGTGGAAGAAATCGCGGAGACGCTTCGGCAGACCAACTCGAAGATTGCCGAGCTGGCAGAGAAGGAGGGATTCCAGGCTCTGCCCGCCGACCGGCGCGCGCCCCATATTCTCGGCCTCACTCGGGAGGGCGGGTTACCCGAGGATCTCGTGGCTCGGTTTCGGGAGCATTCGGTCTATACGGGAATTCGCGGCGACTCTCTTCGCATCGCGCCGCATCTTCATGTGACGGACCGCGATCTGGAACGCTTTGCGCAGGCGTTGCGGAGTGTCGGCTGAGTTCTGCCGATCGTGACCATGTCGGGGGTACGAATCCCGGGCCGCATTCGCTCGACTAGGCTTCGGCGGCCATCGCCTGGCGCAGTTTCGGCAGGTCCTTCAGGTAGCGAAGCCCCAGTAGAGAACGAAACGAGATCAGCGCGACGGGAAACGCCAAGCCGAATGCGAGGATCGAGGCTTCGTCGCCGTAGGGACTGAAAAAGTAGAGCATGGACGCTTGTTGAGTGCCCAGACCCGCCGGTGTGATCGGCAGCGAACCGGCGAGCAAGATCGCCGGCGTTGCCGCAATCGCCAGTTTCAGGGGAAGATCGATCCCGAACGATTGGCTGCCCAGCCAGAAAACGCCGATGAAGACCGAGAAGTAGAAGCCCTTCATCAAGAACAAGACCGCAACGTCGCGCGGGATCGCCTCCTGGTGGGATCGAAAAAGTCCAAAATTTCGAATACGCGTCAACCACGACCATTGGGGTTGGCTGCTCATCAGAACGAAAAGTGTCAGGCCTTGAAAGAGCACGAATCCCACGGCGAAATTTCGCAGGGAAGTGGTTTCCGGCGAGACTGGTAGGAGGGCCACGCCCACCGCGGCATAACACGCCAATACGGTTCCATCGATCATCTGGTAGAAGGCCATGCTGCTCGTCGAGTCGAGCGCGCCGATCTTCTTCGAAGAGCGCAGGTGCAAGATGACGGCGGCGGTGCCCAGGTTCCAATTGATGGGCGTCAAGAGGTAGGTCATACCGCGCAAGGATCGGGCTTCCGCCCAGGGGAGTTCGGCGTTGAAGCGGGTGAACAAGAACGCGAAAGCTCGGGAGTCGATGAGAAACCAGAACACGACTGCCGCCAACATCACGGGCAGGAATAACTCGAGCCGCGCCGATCGTGCGGCCTCCCAGGCCTCCGAAATCGGGACGTTGTTGAAGAGGTAGTAGAAGATCGCCGCCGTGATCGCCCAGGGCGCAACTCTCTTGAACCAGACGATCGCACGAGACGAGTCCTGGGATTTTTCGTCTTCCACGGCGTTGTCGATTCGAACCGGGGACCCTGGAACGGGAGATTCCGAATCGACCGAAGCCGGCTGCTCTTCTTGTGCCATGTTGTAAGCATGACAGAATTGATCCCGGTCTCCTAGATGCGTTTTGCACGGGAGTCGGGCGGCGAGAGAGGCTCTCACCGATTCGGTCGCCCCACGAGTTGATCGAGTTCGTCGAATTCGAGACAGTTGCTGCCAGATGTTCATGTCGAATCACTCTCTTCGCGCGAGGATCCCGGTCGTCGCGGTCGCAATGGCACTGACGATTGGCCTCCCGACCGTGGCTGCGACGGGCGAGATCGAGCGGCCCAGCATCCTCCTGCTGGTCGCGGAAGACATGAGCCTGCGCGTCGGCGCGTTCGGTGATCCGGTGGCGGTGACACCCAACCTGGACCGGCTCGCGACCGAGGGCGTGCGCTACGACAACGTCTTTACCGCGGCGGGTGTTTGTGCTCCGAGCCGCGCGGCCCTGATCACGGGGCTTCATCCGAACGCGCTCGGCGCCGGGCACATGCGATCGCACGGATTCGACGAAGCGCAGTACAAGGCCGTCCCTCCGCCACAGGTAAAGGCGTTTCCCGAACGGCTGCGCGCGGCCGGCTATTTCACCTATTCGACGACGAAGCTCGATTATCAATTTTCGGGAACGGCGCCGGGGCAGGGGCCTTTCACGATCTGGGACGCTGAGTCGAGAAGCAATGCCGGAATATCGTGGAAGGACGCGCCGGAGGGTGCCCGGTTTTTCGGCATGTACGCGTTCATGGAAACGCACGAGAGCGGGATGTTCCAGCGCTTCGGCTGGCCACGAAGTGTCGTTCAAGTCGTCATGGGGCTCTTGCACAGTTATCTGCACCGGGGCGTCGCGGACGTCGTTGCGCCGGAGGCGGTCGAGTTGCCGCCCTACTATCCGGATACCCCGGAAATTCGCCAGGACATCGCGCGTCATTACAACAACATCCACACCATGGATCTGCGCGTCGGCGCGCTGCTCGAAGAACTCGAGCGCAGCGGCCGGGCAGACGACACGATCGTCATCTGGACCACGGATCACGGCGACGGCCTGCCGAGGGCCAAGCGCGAACTCTTCGATTCCGGTATTCGGGTGCCCATGATCATTCGCTGGCCCGAGAAATATCGGCCCGCAGACGCGGTGCTGGGAAGCATCGACCACCGATTGATCAGCTTCGTCGATCTGGGACCACAAATTCTCGCGTGGGCCGGTGTACGCGTTCCCGAAACGAGTCCAGGGGCCATGCATGGCCGGCCATTCCTCGAGCGAACGCGTCGCGACTACGTGTATGCCGCCAGGGACCGGATCGATGAGTTCCCGGATCGCCAACGCGCAGTCCGAGATCACCGTTACAAATACATTCACAACGATTATCCGGGAATGCCCGGTGTCATGCGCACGGAGTTCCGGCAAAACCTCTCGATCATGAGATCCCTCGCAGCCGAATTCGAGGCGGGCCGCATGAACAAAGTTCAGCGCCTCTGGTTCGAGCCGAGAGGGGTCGAAGAACTCTACGACCTGCAACGCGATCCACACGAAGTCGACAACCGCGCAGCGGACCCCGAGTACGCACTCGTGCTCGAGCGCATGCGCGCGGCGCTCGCGCAATGGCAGGAACGGGTTCCCGATCTCGGTCGCCTCGACGAGGTCGATCTGGCCGAGCGCTTCTGGCCGGGCGGGGTGGAGCCGTCGACCGCTGTGCCGACCTTCGAGTCCGCGGCGGGCCGAATTCGCATCGCGACCGCGACGGAAGGCGCGAGCATCGGCTACCGGTTCGATGGCGGTCCATGGCGGCTTTATGTCGAGCCCTTGCCACGACCGGCCAAGGCTGTATCGCTCGAATCCAAGGCCGTTCGATACGGCTGGTCGGAGAGCGGAGTCGCGCGCTTCTCTCCAAGATGACTGCGCAGACTTCTCGCACACATTCGCACTAGCGAACGGCGGGCGGATCCGGTCTCATCCGCGTTCGAGCGTGGTTGGCCGAGAGGCGCCGCGCAGGTTGGAGACGCCACGACGATGACCGATACGACGAAACAACCCGATTCGCCCGCACTGCTCTACGAAAAGCGCGATGGCATCGCCATCCTGACGCTCAATCGGCCCGAACACCGCAACGCCTTCAGCCCTGAGATGATGGTGCTGCTCGCCGAAGCCTGGGTCGACTTTCGCGATGATGATTCACTTCGCGTGGCGATTCTGACGGGGGCGGGGGAGAAGGCCTTTTGCGCGGGTGGCGATCTCGCCAGGCTGATGCCCCTCTTTACGGGCGCTCGCCAGCCCGAAGACGATTGGGATCAGCGATTGATGTCCGACGTGGCCAACGTCATGTCGACCGCTCTACTTCGCCCCTTCGAACTCTACAAGCCAATCATTTCCGCGATCAATGGCGTGGCGGTCGCGGGCGGGACTGAAATCTTGCAGTCGACGGACATTCGCATCGCGAGTGCGGAGGCCAGCTTTGGACTCAGTGAAGCCCAGCGTGGCCTGGTTCCCGGTGGCGGTTCGATGGTTCGACTGCCGCGCCAGATTCCCTACTGCAAGGCGATGGAAATTCTGCTGACCGGCGAGCGCATGTCCGCCGAGGAGGCGCTACGGATCGGCTTCGTGAATGAAGTCGTCCCCTCCGCGGAGTTGATGGACCGCGCCTTTCACTTTGCCAGGCGACTGGCCAAGAACGCACCGCTCGCGCTGCGCGCGATCAAAGAGACCGTCCTTCGAACGAGCGGCTTGCCGCTCGAAGAGGCCCATCGGATCGAATATGAAATCTCGGGTCGAGTCATGACTTCGAAGGACGCCCGCGAGGGCCCGCGGGCTTTCATGGAGAAGCGCGAGCCGGTGTTTACCGGCGAATAGAATTCAGCTCAAAGCACCCGTCGATGCGATTCGCGAGATTTCCTCATCGCTATAGCCGAGGATTTCGCTCATCACCTGAAAGGTATGCTCGCCGATGGTGGGTCCAGCGCGTGTCGGGTACGCGGGTGTCTCCGAAAAGATCGTGACCGCACCGTCGAAATGACTCGTTCCGAATCCGCCATGGTCGAGTTCGATGAAGAAACCGCGGGCAGCGAGCTGGGCGTCGCCATGGAAGTCGGTGGCGCGCAGTACGCGGTAGGCGGGGACGCCGGCCTCTCGAAGACGGTCGGCCGCTTCGAGGTCATTCTCTTTCGAACACCACTGCTGGATCGCTCGGTCGATCTCGTCTCGTCTCGCCATTCGTGCCTCGATTCGATCGAGCTCGTCGAGACCCGGACCCGCGAGCGTCGGTACGATCTCGCGAAGGGCGCGCCACTGCTCCGTCGATCGGGTTTCGATGGCGACGAAGCGCTCGGTCTCGCGGGTTCGATAGACGCCGTGTGGGCAACCCCAATCGGAACTCAGCCCGGAACGATCGAGCAGGCGCCCGCCTTCCTGGTAGTCGAGCAGGGTCGGCGTGAGAAAGTGAATGGCCGACTCGATTTGTGAAACGTCAATGCATTGGCCCTCTCCGGTCCGGTCGCGATGATGAAGCGCGGCGCACAGGGCGGCGAGTCCGTAACGAGGCGAGATGTAATCCGTGTACGCACCCCAGGGCGTGATCGGTTTTCGGTCGGGCCAGCCCGAGACGCCGGCAAGTCCGGAAAGAGCGGCCCCCTGGATTCCGAAGCCGGTGTGTTTTCGCTCGGGGCCCGTCTGACCTCGCATGCAGGAATAGAGCATGACGATCTCGGGATTGATCTCGCGTAGCGTCTCGTAATCGAGGCCGAGTCTTTCGGCCGTACCGGGCGTGAAGTTTTCGACGACGACGTCCGCCCACTCGACCATTCGATGTGCGACGGCGAGTCCCTCCTTCGTCGTGAAGTCGATGGCGATCCCGAGCTTGGATTGATTGACGTTCGCGGCGGCATGTCCACTCGTCAGGCTGGGCGATCCAACGAAGGGCGGAATGAAGCGCATCGTGTCGACGCGCTTCTCGGTTTCGACGCGTACCACGGTGGCTCCGAAGTTGGCCAGGTCCTTGGTGATCAGGGGACCGGCTGCGATCCACGAAAAGTCGGCCACCTTGAGTCCATCGAAAACCTGGCCTGCGGGACCCCGCTTCGCGGCAATCGCTGGGAACGTGTCGATTTCAGTACGCGCGGACGTGAACGCAAGCGCGGCCTGCGGCTTCCGCGCGGCCGTTTCGAGCAGGTGCTGATCTTGTCCCAGTTTCGGGGCCAACCTCTCGTATCGAATGGGTGTTTTCGAAAGTCGCGCGAAGGGGCCCGGATACTTTCGTCCTTCGAGCAGAGTCCAGAATTCGCGTGCGGCGAGTTGTGGGTCGGCGAGCAGATCCGAGGAGAGATTGATCGGAGCGATCAGCCATTTTTGCGCGACGGCCTGCGTGTGAATCTCCGCTTTCGTCATCGTGCGCAGATGGGCGAGGAATTGATCGAGTCCACGCTGGGCCACCTCGAGCGAGAGCGAGTCTTGCTGAAGCTGCTCGATCCAGGTCATCCAATCGACCTGGATCAAATCGGCGTCGAGACCTCCTTGTTCGCCGATCCACGTCATCGCGGCATCGAAGCCGAAGGCTCCCTGCGCGCCGAGCACGAGGGTCATGACGATGAAGCCGTCTTTGCAGGGTTCGATGACCGGTAGAGGTAGGCCGGGAATGATGTTCTGAGTGGCGGTTCGTCCTCCGCGCGAGTCGTCGAAACCGGGTGGGTCTTCGCCGATGGCCGCGAAGTCCGTGACGAACAACAGACTCCAAAGGACAGCCGCCTGAATCGACGAGTCGAGATGTTGTCCGCGCCCGGATCGATTGCGGGCATAGAGGGCCATCAATACATCGGCGGCGGCCTGGATCGCTCCGAGATGGGCGGTCTCCGGAATCCCGACCGGGATCGGAACCCGATCACCGTCACCTTGCATGTTCAAGAGGCCGCCGGCGGCAGAAAGTGTCAGATCCGTAGCGGGATGTCGTGCATAGGGACCGGTCTGTCCGAAGGGCGAAACCGAGACGTAGAGGAGCATGGGATTGTGCGCGAGCAATGCATCCGCGCCGAACCCCTTCGCCTGCATCTCGCCTGGCGTGAAGGACTCGATCAGGATGTCTGCGCCGGCCACGAGTTCGAGAAAACGCGAACGACCCTCTCGGGAATCGATGTCGAGGACGACGCTGTGTTTTCCGAGGCCGAAGGCACGCCAGAAATGCGAGGATTCCGGATCGTGTTCTTCGGACGAAATCGCCTGGGCGGAATTCTTCCGGTCGCCGCGTGATCCGGAGCGCTGCCCAGAGCCAGAGCCAGAGTCAGAGCCAGAGCCAGAGAAGGGAGGAGCGAACCGGGATTCACAACCCCCGGGCGCTTCGATCTTGATGACTTCGGCACCGAGATCCGCGAGAACCCGTCCGGTTGCTTCGGCGAGTGGCGTGCTGAGGTCGAGGACGCGAACTCCCTCGAGCGGCGCGCTCAAGCAGCGCGCCGGACGTTCAGGGATCGAGTGTTATCGCGAAGAATCAGCTGCTTCTTCGTGTCGTCGAACTTCGAGAGCTCCGGCACATAGTCGAGGGGCTCCGGCATCCCTTCGATATGCGGCCAGTCCGATCCGAAGATCACGCGGTCGGCGCCCATCAGGGACTCGATTTCATAGACGTCATCTTCCCAGAACGGATTGATCCAGACATGTTCCTTGAAGAGCAGGGCAGGGTCTTCCTTGTAGTAGTTCATGACGTCGAGTCGGTCGCGCGACTGCGCGAGCTTGCGAAGGAGATCCGGAAGGAACTCGGCGCCGTTCTCGATCGACGCGACGCGCAGATTCGGAAAACGCTCGAAGAGTCTCTCGTATGAAAGGGTGATCAGGAAATCGTATGCCGCGCGCTCGATATTGAAGTGTTTGATATTCGGCATCATCGGCCCGCCGAGCCCTGCCGCGCTGAACCCGTCTCGAACGTAGCCATGAGTCGTATAGCCGGAATCGCCGGCATGGATGACGACGGTCACGCCGGCTTCGTTGACGCGAGCCCAGAAGGGGTCGAACTTGGGATTCGCGGGCGAAAGTACGCCATCACTCGCCGTGTGAACGGCGGCCGGCCGCATGACGACGACTCGAGCATCTTTCGAAAGCGCCCACTCGAGTTCATCGCAGGCGAAGTCGACATCGGCCAGCGAGATATAGGGCGCTGCGTAGATGCGATCCTGGTAGTTGCATCCCCAATCGTCTTCGAGCCAGCGATTGAAGCCGTGGAAGAGCGCTTTGACCGCCTCCGTATCGTGCTTGATCAATTCTTCATAGAGGACGCCGAGCGTCGGAAACACCCAGACGGCTTCGAGGCCCTGGGCGTCGAGGCGGGCGACGCGGGCTTCACTGTTCAGGTAGCAGTCGGGAAGGGCTTCGCGCTCTTTGAGCAGCGACTTCGGATCGATCTTGTTCGGGTTGCCGCGAAGGAATTCCGAGATGGCGCCGGGCTTGGCGATCGGGTTCCAGGTCGGGTTTGCGACCGCATGAGCCAGTTTTCCGCCGACGATATGATGTCTACGGCCACCGATTTCCGCCCATTGCACACATCGACTCTGCATCGCCTTGGGGACGTGGCGGGTAAAGGCGTCCTCCGATTCGTAGTAGTGGTTGTCGGCGTCAAAGGGCCGAAAATCGAGGGGGCTCATTCGTGGATTTCCTTTTTCGAGGGAGCCCGGATCCTAGCCCACCGGCGCGAGTCTCGACCCGGTCTTTTGTTGATCACCGGCTGCTGTTAGCGTTCCGAGAACCAGCGGGAGGAGCGCCGATGTCGGGAAGCGAAGCTACGGAGGGTTCAGCCGGTGAATCGTCCCCGGCGATTCGAACGGCCGTCGAGATCGCCATCCGGCTCGGCGCGATCGCCCTGCTCGTCGGCTGGTGTCTGACCATCGTCGCCCCGTTCCTGGGCGTCGTCGTCTGGGCCTTGATCATTGCGATTGCCTTTGATCATCCCTTCGAAACCACTTGTCGCTGGCTGGGCGGACGCAGAACGCTGACCGCCACGATCGGAGTTGCCGCCATCTTGCTCCTGCTCTTCGTTCCGATCGTGACGCTCTCGGAGACACTTCTCAGCGGTGCGCAGCATTATGCAGAAGGCTTGAGCGACGGTGGACTTCAGGTCCCCACGCCCGCTGAAGAGATCAAGGACTTTCCGATCATCGGGGACGGGCTCTATCGCGGTTGGCTTGCGGCGAGCGAGAATCTCGCGGAAACGCTGACTCGCCTCGCCCCTCAACTTCGGTCGGTCTCGCAATGGCTGCTCAAGGCGGTCGGGAGTGTGGGTGCCGGCGTTCTTCAGCTGACCGCCTCGGTCTTCATCGCCGGCGTGATGCTCGTACGAAGCGAAACGCGTCGTCTGGCCCTGGCTCGATTTTCCAATCGCATGGCGGGACCCGTGAGGGGGCCCGCGCTGATCGAGCTGGCGAATTCGACGGTTCGCAGCGTTGTGCTGGGCATTCTCGGCGTTGCCGCGATCCAGGCCCTTCTCGCTGGCGTTGGTTTTCTGCTCGCAGGTATTCCGGGGGCCGGTTTGTGGGCGGGCCTTGTGCTGGTCTGCGCGGTGATTCAGCTGCCTGTCTTTCTGGCGATGGTTCCCCCGGTCGCGATCGCCTTCTCGACGTTCGGGGGTGCCGCGGCCTGGATCCTGGTGGTCTGGTGTGGAGCGATCGGGCTGATCGACAACGTACTCAAGCCGATCCTCTTTGGTCGCGGTGTGAAGGTGCCGACACTCGTGATCTTCATGGGCGCCATAGGCGGCATGCTGACCATGGGACTGGTGGGTCTATTCCTGGGTGCCGTCGTACTGGCACTCGGTTTCGAACTCTTCATGGCCTGGATCGGAGAGGCGGAGACCGAGACCGAGGTCGCGCCTAACGTCGTGTAAGTCCGTCGATCAATTTTTGAATCGTCGCGTCCACTTTCGCTCGGCTCGGCCGGCGTCCGGGTGAGAGGCCGATGAGCGCGGCTTCTGCGAGGGCGGCGTTGATCAATCGCGCGGCGAGTTCGAGATCGGGCACGTCGATTTCTCCCGCACGGGACGCACGCTCCAGGCCCTCGACCATGAGCCCGAGGCTGTATTTCGCTTCGAGTTCGCGCGCGCGAACGCAGCCGAGCACACGTGGCCCTTCGTCGAGCAGAATCCTCGACACGTCGGGCCGCCGGGCTTCGTGCAGGGCGGGGAACTCGTCGTGGACGGATTCGACGTTTCAGAGATCGACTCGAGTGGACGAGTCTCGAGAGTCGAAGGGTTCTTCGGTCCAATTCCCAAGAGTTGAGCCCGCTACCCGATCGCGTCGAGAGCCACGAGCGGGTCGACGTAATCGAGACCACGGGCGGCCGCAACCGCGGGTTCGGTGACGGAGCCGGCCGCGACGTTCAGGCCGTCGCGGAAATGCGGATCCGTCCGAAGCGTTCGGGCGATGCCCATGTTTGCCAGTCGAAGTATGTAGGGCAGGGTCGCATGATTGAGCGCGAAAGTTGAAGTCTTGGGGACCGCGCCCGGCATGTTGGCGACACAATAGTGAACGACGCCATCGACGACGAAGGTCGGGTCGCTGTGTGTCGTCGGGTGGGATGTTTCGAAACAGCCGCCTTGATCGATTGCCACGTCGACGAGCACTGAGCCACGCCGCATTTGGCGGACCAGTTCGGCGCTGACCAGATGCGGTGCAGCGGCGCCCTTCACGAGCACGGCGCCAATCACGAGATCCGCGTTGCGGACGGCGTCTTCGAGGGCCGTGGTCGTCGAGTAGGTCGTGCGCAGCCGGCCGCCGAAACGTTCCGCGAGACTGCCCAACACGCGCAAGTTCCGATCGAGAACCATTACGTCGGCGCCGAGTCCCAGCGCCATCTGGACGGCATTCGCGCCAACGACCCCGCCTCCGAGAATGACCACCTTGGCCGGCTGGACACCGGGGACACCGCCCAGGAGAAGGCCAGCGCCCCCATGTGCGGCCTCGAGACTCGTCGCGCCCGCCTGAATCGACATGCGGCCCGCCACCTGAGACATCGGTGCGAGCAGCGGCAGTTGAGAGGCCTCATTGGTCACGGTTTCGTAGGCGATGCAGGTCGCGCCGCTCGCCAGGAGATCCTTGGTCTGCTCGGCATCGGGGGCGAGATGGAGGTAGGTAAAAAGCGTGTGGTGGGGTCGCAGAAGCGCTCGTTCGTCAGCTTGAGGCTCCTTGACCTTCACGATCAACTCGCAGGCTTCGAAAACGTCGGCGATTCCAGCGAGGATGGAGGCGCCGGCAATCTCGTAGGCACCGTCGGAAGCGTCGATTCCCAGGCCCGCCTGACCTTCGACGAAGACTTCATGTCCGGCTCGAGTGAGTTCGGCGACACTCTCGGGTGTCAATCCGACTCGGAGCTCGGCGTTCTTGGATTCTCTCGGGACACCGATGCGCATTGAGTAATCCCCCTGGTGACTGATTCGCTTGGCCGTCGTGACCTGTGCTTTCTATCGACGGCTCTGTCACTCGGCTGTGGCTGTATTGGGGCGCGATCGAAAAGGAACGCGAGGGCGATTCCCTCGACGGGACGGCAGTCGGGGTGCAGCAACTTCGATGTCCAGCGGCAACCGTCC
>CAWLAJ010000009.1:0-36368 GCA_963854795.1 Deltaproteobacteria bacterium UBA4427
GAGTCAGCTGCCCTGGTCGATCGCGGGAATCATTCTCTTCACGATCGTGCTGCCCTGGCTCTGGTATTTCTCGAACGCGACGGCCTGAATTCGATTCTGATCGACTCATCGGAGTTGATGGCTCATCGAAGTCGACGACTCATCGAAGTTGACGACTAATCAAAGTTGACGACGTCTGCTACCGCCTTCAGCACGGCCTCGTGGATCGGGCCGTTCGTGGCGATCACTCCGGAATTGTTTTCGAGCATTCGGCCATGGCCGTAGTCGAGCGAGAATCCTCGCGCATCCGTCACTCTGCCTCCCGCTTCTTCTACCACGATCATGCCGGCGGCGTGGTCCCAGATCTTTTCGCGGTATTCTTTGCTCGTCGGCAGTCGCAAATAGATCTGCGCATCGCCCTGCGCGACGATCGCGTATTTAGCCTGGCTGTCGACGCGAACGGGATCCTCAGTGATTTCGAGGACCGCAGCGATATCCGCACTCTGTCCCTGATCGCTATGGCCGGACTCGACCGACTCGCAGAAGCGGGCGGCAGCCGTCGACGTGATGTCGCTGACGGAAATGCGAGTCGCGCCGTCCCGTCCCGATCCCATGAGGGGCCGGACCTCGGCACCCTGTCCGCGAACGGCGGTGAGCAGACAGCCTTGCTTTCCGTCCGGGCCGGGAAGATTCGGACAACCGAGGACGCCTAGCACGACACGTCCGTTTTCAATCAATCCCAAGGCGATCGCATATTGTTCGCCACGAAGAAAGCCTTTTGTGCCATCGATCGGATCGAGCGTCCAATACCGTTCGATCGAGTCATCGGGGTCGACGCCTCCGAGATCGATCCAGTCGAGAGCCTGGTCCGTGCTGACTTCGGCCCCCCGCGCGTTTCGGAGATGCAGGACGACCTTCTCTCGGGTCGCCTCCGCTCCGGCTTCTCGCAATTCCGCCGCGTTCTCCTCGCCCACGACCTCGGCGATCTTCGAGTATTCGGCCAGCGAGGAACAGACGAGCGCCTGGGAGGCGAAGTCGGCAACCGTGACCGGACTCCGATCCTTCTTTTCGAGCGTTGCGGCGCTGACCAGGTTCTTCTGAACGCTCTGGCAGACGTCGGCGGCGTCGCGGACAGCGACGACGGCAGCCTCGAGCTCACTGGCAAAATCGATTTTCGACACGATGACCTCTCGGTGGCGCTGGGGCCGACCCTCTGGAGATAAGCGCGCAGCCCCGCGAGGGTCGCTCCCTCAGACTCCTGGTTCTCGGCGCGCCGACCATAGCGAAGTCGATCCGTTCGGCGATCTGACGGGCCATCGGCCCGCGGTGGCGGAAGAATATCTGACTACAGCGGAAGGAAAGTTCCGTCACGGGCGGATGAGTGGGCATTTGATCTGCCTTCATATTCGGGCAAGCGATGAGCAGACAACTCTGCAGTCCGCGGCGGTGTCAGGATTTGTTGAGACTGCGCTTCTTCCCATTCGACGCGCCCCGGTCTGCGGCTCGTTCCTTGCATCGTTCAACGTGCGGCTCGGCGTTTTCGAGTTCGACGAGGAGGTGACATGCCGTTACGCCTCGGCACCTTCAATGTCTGGGGTCTTCCCGAAGCTTTCGCGGACGATGTGTCTTCCCGCATGCGCGGATTGGCGGCTCGGCTGCCCGGACTCGATCTCGATGTCCTTTTCATCCAAGAGGCCTGGACCGACGAAGTTCGAGAAACGCTTCGCGAGGCCGCTCTCGTCGCCGATTTCGAAGTCGCAGAAGGCAGCCCGTCCAGTGGCGGGCTGATGGTCTTTTCCAGACTCCCAATTCGCTCCAGCCGATTCGAGAGCTTCCACTTTCGCGGCGACCCGGAAAAGCTGGCTCAAGGTGAGTTTCTGGGGGGCAAGGGCTTCCAGACCGTGGAACTCAAACGCGGGGCCGAAACGCTCTCGATCATCAACACTCATCTGCATGCACGATATCGGCGATCACGCCCGCAGTTGAACAGCGCCGTTCGCACCGCTCAGCTGTTGCAGATCATCGGCGCTCTAGAGGGCCTGGACGGTACGGTCGTCGTCGGTGGCGATTTCAACTGCACACGAACCGATCTGGAATACCGGGTCTTCAGCGGACTGACGCGATCAGCCGAATTGGGCGACGGTCGCTCGCATCCGACCTTGTCGAAGACCAACTACTACAAGCGCCATCGCAGCGGCGCCGACAAACGCATCGACTATCTATTCGTTCGTCCCGGGCCCGACTTGAAATGCACGACGACGAGCTCGGCCACTCTCTTTGCAGAACCGGAGAGAATTCGTCGCCGCGATCGTTCTCTCTCGGATCATTTCGGATTTCGCGCCAGTTTCGAATTGAATCCGATTCTGACGGGCGAGAGAGTCAGTCGCTTGGCGATTTTCGACCCCGAGATCTTCGACCTCGCGCGGAGTCTTCTGCGAATCGGACAGGACGAAGCGGATCGACGTGAGCGAGCGCATTTCCACTCAGCGGGGAGCTGGGCCCTCGCGGCGATCGTGGCTGCCGGCGTTCGGCGGCATCCGCAGGTCGGTCGCCGCCGCTTCCTGCGCTCCGGGGCGAGCCTGCTCGCGGCCGCAGCACTGATGCCGACCGTCGGATACGGGACGCTTGCTCGGCTCGACTCGGACTATAAACGCGAAGCTTTCGACGATGCCCACGAGATCCTCGTCCAGCTCGAGGCGCGTCCGCGCGGCGGCACCGCCTAGCCGGCACCCCGAGTACACGAGAATCGATCCAGATACTCCCTTCCGCCGACCCGAGCACGAGAAGCTTCCGCTTCGGTGTAGGCTCGATGCGTCGTGAGTCGTGAGTGGTACTTTCCAAGGCGCCATGGCCGAGTCTTCAGATAGCGTCGATCGAGAAGGGGAATCCCGACGGCCTCGCATCTGGCTCATCGTCGGCGAGAAGCCCGGCGACAACGCGCAGATTCTCAATCTCGCCGAAGCCACAGGCTGGGATTTCGAAACCAAGAAGATTTTCGTGAAAAGCCAATGGGTGACGGGGAAGCCCCGGGTGAGACCCACCCTCGACCATATCGACCTCGGCCGCTCCGATTCTCTCGAAGCGCCGTGGCCAGATCTGGTCATGACGGCGGGCCGGCGACTGTCTTGTGTCGGGCTCTTCATCAAGAAGGCGAGTGCTGGGCGAACACGGCTCGTGATGATTGGCAAGCCTCGTCGCATGCTCGATTCCGTGGACCTGATTGTCGTAGCCGCGCAGTATGCGCTGCCGCCAGCGCCTAACGTGGCCTATCACGAACTCCCCTTGATGCAGGTCGACCCCGTACTTCTCGAGAGTGCGAGAAAGCTGTGGGAGTCGCGTCTGGCGCAGATGCCCCGCCCCCTGACGGCGTTGATGATCGGGGGACCGACCGGAGGGCTTCTTTTCGACCTGGCGACGGCGGAAGATCTCCTCGACAAGACGCTCGAGACCGTTCGAGAAAGCGGGGGCTCACTCTACGTGACGACGAGTCGTCGCACACCGCCCGAAGTCACCCGCATGCTTGAGCGCCGATGTCCTCCGTCCGCGAAACTCTTTCGATTCGATCCGGACGCGACTCCGAACGAGAACCCCTATCACGGGCTGCTCGCGTCGGCGGATCGATTCGTCGTCACGACCGACAGTGCATCCATGATGGTCGAAGTGGCCAGACTCGGTCGCTCGCTGGCGATCTATCCTCTCGAGGCGCAGATCAATTTCCTCGAGCGCGCGCTCGCGGCGCTCGGTGTCCTACGTCCGCTCTCGCCCCGGTCGGAACCCCATCTGGCAGGCGGCTTTCGGGCACGCAGTCTGTATCGCCTGGGACGGCCTGTCCATTCACGAGATCTCTCGGCGATCCCGCGGCTTCTCGTCGAGAAGGGTCTGGCGAGCTGGCTCGGCGACGAATGGGTTCATGCAGCTCCCTTCGTGGATCAAGAGCTCGATCGGGTTGCGACGAGAATTCGCGCATTGATCAAAACGCCTCGAGAAAGCTAGCAGAAGCCTGATCCAATTCTCCGCTCTGTACCGCACGCGTCCTCTTGCGTTTGTGATAATCTCTTCGCGCGTTCATCGGTGGCAAGTCAAGGCCCGGAGGATTGCGCGATGAGTTCCCTTGATCGACCGACCGTTTTCATTCATACCAACCACCGACAGATGCTCGGCGCGCTGGTCTCCCGATATTCGATGAAGCGCAATGCCCGGAACCCGGACGAGTTCGATGTTCGTCTGATCGATCACGCCGATCATGAATTCTTCCAGCGATATGAAGGACGCGAGTATTTGCGCGATGGCGCGGCTCGCGTTTGGCGAAACGACGATCTCCAATCCTTCACCCCGCTTCGTTTCATGCCTCCCGAACTCATGGGCTATCAGGGGCGCGCGGTCGTGACCGACCCGGACGTGTTCGCGGTCGGCGACGTGATGGAGCTACTGACTCGCGACATGCAGGGCAAGTCGATCGTTTGTCGCGCGCGGTCCGGGGCCAAGAGGATCGAGGGTGTTCTCGCCACCAGCGTCATGCTGCTCGACTGCGCCAAACTCGAACATTGGAAATGCCAGGAGCAATTCGATCAGCTCTTCGAGCGGACCTTCGATTATGCCGATTGGATCGGCCTCAAGAAGGAAGATCGATCGAAGATCGGGCTCTTCGAGAATGAATGGAATGACTTCGATCGCTTGAGCGAAAAAACCAAGTTGATTCACAACACGAAGCGCAGGACCCAGCCCTGGAAGGCGGGACTGCCAGCTGACTATGTTCCCGCGGAGAAATATCGAATCTTCCCGCCCATTCGCTGGGTGCTCCGGGCGCGTCGGAAGATGTTCGGGGACTATGCCTTCGTACCCGACTACAAAGCCCATCCGGACCAGAAACAAGCAGACTTCTTCTTCGGTCTACTCCGCGAATGTGTCGACCAGCGAATCGTCAGTGAAGAGTTTCTTCGCGACGAGATGGAGAAGAACCACGTGCGACACGATGTCTTCGAAGTCCTGGACCGCGTCGCTCCGCTCGCGGCCTGACGCGCCGATCCGCGGTGACGTCCCTATGAATCGGTCGGGTAGGCGGCCCCCGAAGTCGTTTCGTTTGAGCCATCGAAGAGTTCCTGCACACGCGCGACCGCGCGCCGCATATCCTCGAGCGGACGCGACTCCAGCTTCGGGCGACCATCCCCGAGCCAGATGGCGCGATCGGAATCGATCAGGAGCTGCTGCACGATTCGGATATCGCGGGTGAGGCGCCTGGGGCCGAGGCGCATCGTCAATCGATAGACATGCGCCTTGAGATGCCAACGATTCAATCCGCTTCCAGCCGCATCTTCTTCATCGCTGGTGCTCGCCAGGCCTGACGCCCCATCCAACCAGGGATTGTGTTTCATCGAGGTTCGACCTTCGCCGGTATCGAAGAGGTAGACGGGCCGGCCGGTCACACAAGCCTCGGCCATCATCGAAACGCTATCGGCCGTGACGATTACATGATCCGCCAGCCCAAGAAACGCGAAGAAAGGGTTGTCGGGATCGTTCTTCTTCCATCGATAGATCATGCTAGGCGATTCGATCCCCTTTTCGAGTGCGTCCGTCGTCTCGTCGAGGGTTCGCGCACTCGTCGTCAGAAGAATCGACCCGCCGAGACTCCGCGCTAGATCGTCTGTTTGCTTGGCGAGTCGCTCGCCGGAAGCTCGATCGAAGGGGTAGGGTCCCGAATTCCCTCCGGCGAGCACGGTGATGATCGGCTTCGGCAGGTGTGCGACCCGCTCGCTCCAGCCTTTCGCCGCTTCATCGAGACGCGCGCGCGTTACGCGATGAAGCGGAGTCTCATTGTGCAGGACGTTCGGATCGTCTGGCAGTCGATATTGCGGCGTCGTAATGACGAGGTCCCAGGTTTCCAGGCGAGCCCAGGGTCGCCCCACATGAATGAGTCGCACCTTTTTGTCGTCATGGTTAGCCTGCTTGCGGATGTAGCGAGCGATCGGCTCGTTCTTGCGGCCGGCCGAAATGACGAGGTCTGGCCAGGGCGCTTCGAGTCGGCTGGATTGATTGCGGACGACGCCTAGCAGATGCGAACCGAATGGCAGATTGACGGCCTTCTCGAATCGCGTGTAGATGAAGTGCTTTTCTTCGAGTTGCCAGCCGAGGGCTTCGCCGAGTCCCAAGACCTGCGAATTATCGCCCGCCCGGTTGCCCATCAAGAGCCAGACCAGGGGCTGATGCGGTGGCGACTGCGAGTGACCCGGCAAAGTAGCTCCCAGATAGATTGTCGCGGCAGACCGCAGTGATGCGCAGTTGCGAAAGCAATTTACCCCATTCGAGGCCTTCCTGCGGTTTGGTTTGGGATCGATCGCAATCAACCGGCGCGCATCAGCCGACGGCGGAGCCGATAACCCATCCCCACGGCGACCGTACCGAAGAGGATCGGGGGCCCCCAGCCAGCCCACCATGGACTGAGTGATCCGCCATGACCCATCGACCCCGCAAAACTCGTGGCCAATGCGTGACTCACGGCGATGATGGCGCTCGCGATGAGCGTATGGACGGGTCTCGGAAAGGGTGGGCCGGTCGCGGCGAAAAAGAGTGCGATCAGGGGTAGCAGCAAGCAGGCCAGCGGTGCCGCGATCTTCATCTGCAGATCGGTCCGGTAGGCGGTGGCGATCGGACCTTCGAGGTTCAAATCGCTCAGCGCCCTGCGCAGATCTGTCAGCGTCAGGTGTGCGGTGTCGATCTCCGAGGGAGTTTCTTCACCAAATTCGACGAATTGATCTGCGATCGAAAACCGTGTCATCTTTCCGTCGTCGCCTAACGTGACACTTCTCGATTGGTCTAGCAGCCAAAGCCCGCCGCCGATATGCCCGGCTCCTTCGGCGTCCGTCCGCCGGCTCGGAAGCCCGTTATCTGCCAGGTCATAGAGTGTGACCGAACTCGCCTGTCCCCGAAGAAGGTCGAGGCGTTCCATCTCGTAGATCCGCTTCCCTGCTCGATACCACACGCGATCTCGCGCTTGCTTGGAAACGGGTTCTTGATTCTTGATTTCGGTTCGCTTGAGAAAGGTGGCTCGTTCGCTCGACCGCGGAACGATCTCGTTCGTCAAGAGATGATCAAGCGGTACGGACAATCCGCATATCAACCAGACGGGCGCCAACACCCGGAAAACCGGGATTCCGCATGCGCGCATTCCAAGGAGCTCACCATTGGCGCCGAGCAGACTGATCGTGAGGGCGACGGCAATCAACAGCGCCATGGGAATCACTCGGGCGATCAACACCGGCAAGCGCGCACCATAGTAGCGTCCGACCTCGGTGGCGGTTGCCCCGTAACGGTTGAACCATTTCAAATTGTCGAAGACGTCGATGATCAAGTAGGCGAGCGTGAGTCCGACCACGCAAAGCACGACCATGCGCATGAACTGGGAGCTGACATAGCGGGGTAGGGCAGCGCGCTTCATGCGCAGCCCTCCTCGTGCGCCGCGAACCCTCTCGAGTAGCCTGCTGGCGGAGTTACGCGAGCTGCGGTCTGATTCAGACGCTTGACGTCCGGCGCGAAAGATCAGCGTGATGGCAACGACGGTCAGTACGATGTCGGGCATCCAGACCAGCGGCGCGACGGGTGCGCCCGGGCCACGCAACATTCCTTCCGACAGCTGAACGAGTGCGTAGTAGGCGATCGCGCCGATGATGCCCATGACGGTTCCGCCGGAACGCGAGAGACTGCGCCGGCTCAGAGCGAGGCCCATCGCGAGGAGTCCGAAGGGCAGGGCGGCCGCACCCAGGGCGAGCCGTCGATGCAATTCAATTCTCTTCCAACGTCCGCCCGGGGTCTCCGATTCGGCACGCGACCTAGCGAGGAGTTCGCCGAAGGGAAGTGTGGCGACGATGTCGACCGGCACGTCCTCTTCCGAATTCAATTCGGGAAGCGCGGTCTCCATTCGTTCGAAGCGAAAGAGCGAAGCACGCGATTTGGCATTCGAGAGCACGAGGCCATCCTCGAGAACGATTCGTTTTGCTCCAGACTCGCTGGTCAGGATCGAACCGCGCTGCGAGAAAACAGTTTCGTCGAGGCTCGGCATGTAGAGCAGTACATTGCCGAGTCGAGCCCCGTCGTCTTCGACCTCGCGCGCCTCGATGCGCCAATCGCCGAGGCTCGTCTGCAATCCCGCGCGCAGCGCAAGCCCGGGCTTTTCCGCCGAGAGCCGGATCATCTGATCGCGCACCGCGCGTTGTGCCGCGGGTGAGATCGCGACGGAAACGACGATCGAGATCACCATCGCAGCGATCGCGAAGTACAAGCCCGGGCGCGCCAGCTGACGGGCCGAGAATCCCGTCGTTTCGAGGGCCAGGAGTTCCCGGTCGGCGGAGAGACGACCGAGTCCGACCAGGGAGCCGACGAGCACGGCGAAGGGCAGCGTCCGGCCCAACGTCGGGATGAGTTGTAGGGCAGCAATCTGCGCGACTTCGCCGGTACTGAGGCCGCGGTTCACGATCAGGTCGCTGTAGCCAAGGAGATCCGTCAGCAGGACGACGAGGCCGAAGGCGGCCGTCGCATAGAGCGAGGGCAGCAGCATTTCCGAGATCAGGTAGCGCGATAGAATCGCGCTCGAACGCGGGCGTGCGGGCCGGTCGTCGGTCAAATTCAAGGAAAGCCTCCGGCGCCGAGTTTCGCGAGAAAGCGCGCTTCCGGCCACTCTCATGAGATCCGCCCACCCTGGTATGATAAGGTGCCGCCGCTCTGGAAGCCGTGCGGACCCGAGGGGTGATTTCAGATGGATTCGATCTTCAAAAAGGTCAGCCGAGAAGTCCTCGTCGCGCTCGCCTTTTTCCTGCCCGAAGTGCGGCGAATTCGCTTCGAGCGATGGTTGCGTGGCCGCGAGGAATCACGCCGCCTGCAGCGCGCCGACGTCGCGGTCGTTTCTTTCGGCAAGAGCGGTCGAACCTGGCTGCGCGTGATGATCTCCCGCTACTACCAACTCGTCTACGGGATTCCTGAAAGCGTCCTGCTCGGCTTCGACAACTACCATCGCCGGAACGCCAGGATCCCGAAGATCTTCTTCACACACGACAATTACATCAAGGACTACACGGGCGAGTTCGACTCGAAAGCCTCCTTCTATGCGAAGAAGGTCGTCTTGCTGGTTCGCAATCCCAAGGACATCGCGGTTTCCCAATATTTCCAATGGCAGCATCGCATGCGGCCCGCCAAGAAGAAGCTGAATCAATATCCGCCGCACGGTGCCGAAGTCTCGGCGTATGAATTCGTGATGGATCCGAATTGCGGACTGCCCGACATCATCGACTATCTGAACCTTTGGGCCCGCGAAGCCGAACGCGTCGAAAAATTGTTGATCGTTCGCTACGAAGACATGCGCGTCGACCCGAACAAGACTCTTCGACGTGTCATGGAGTTCATCGACGACGAAATCCCGGACGCCTCGGATGCCGCGTCGATCGACGGAGCGGTCGAGTATTCCAGTGTCGAGAATATGAGGAAGCTCGAGGAGAAGAACGTCTTCTGGCTGGCCGGGGGTCGCATGAAACCCGGCAAGAAGGGCGATCCGAATAGCTACAAGGTCCGTCGCGCCAAGGTCGGCGGTTACAAGGATTACTTCGACGAAAGCCAGGCAGGCGAGATCGATCGGTTGGTCAGTCAGGGCCTCTCGCCTGCCTATGGATATGACGGGGCGCCCGAGTCGGATCCCGCCCGCGCGAGCGACTCCGTGTGCCCGGCCAGTTCGTAGGACTCGTTTGCCCGCGCTCCGAATCGGCTGTCTGGCCTGGGGTTCTCTCCTGTGGGATCCGCGAACGCTTCCCATGTCGGGCGCCTTTCGCTTGGATGGACCGCGACTGCCCATCGAATTTTCGAGAGTGGCCGTCGATGGCCGGGTCACGCTGGTGATCGATCCGACGGCCGAGCCCGTTCAGGCCCATTGGGTGCGACTCGCGGTCACGAGTCTCGAGGAAGCCATTCGCGGCCTGGGTCTTCGTGAGAAGATTGCGGCCGAGAAATGGCCCTGCTGGATCGGCGTTCAGTCCGCCTCGGGTCGCCGAATCGAGACGGACGACATCGATGAGTCCGTACGGAAAACGATCGTGGACTGGCTTGGCGCAGGCGACGACGAGAAGCAGAGCACGCGGGGGCTGGACGCGGTCGTCTGGACTGCGTTGCCCTCGCGATCACCGGATGGTGGACCGATGCGCCCGGACTACGAAACGCTGCTCGTACATCTCCGCTCACTCGAAGGGGAAGCAAAAAGGCGAGCGGAAGAATATATTCGTCGAGCCCCGCATTCGATCCGAACGGCCTTTCGGGCGCGTTTCGAGGCGGATCTGGGCTGGGTTCCCACGGTGTCGGAAGAGGGATGTTGAAATGGCCGGCGATGTGACCACGAGCGCGAACGATTGGCATTTCGTGACGCCGCAGCTGCCGGTTTCGGATATTCGGGAAACGCAGGCCTACTACCGCGACGTGCTCGGCTTCAAGATTGCCTGGATCTGGCAGGAAGAATACGGTGCCGTCTACAACGGTACGACGGAAATCTTCTTCGTACGGGAGGAAGGTGAGATTTTTCCCGCTTGCTCCTTCGTACGCGTCGAGGATGCCGACGCCGTCCTAGCCGACTATCGCGAACGCGGAGTCAAGATCGTCGAAGAGATCGCGAGCCATCCCTACGGCATGCGCGAATTTTCGATCGAAGACAGCAACGGGTATCGCTTTCGTAGCGGTCACAGTTCGGGGCCCGTTGCACTACCGACGTCGGAGGATTCGAAATGAGCGGGTCTGTGCTTCGCGAAGTGGTTGATGCGGGCGGTGAAGCCGCTGCCGAAACGACGTCCGATCGAATACTCGATGTTGCGGAGAGACTCTTCGCCGATCACGGATTTGCGGGCACGGCGGTTCGTGACATCGCCCGCGAAGCCGGATTGACGGCACCCAGCCTCTACAATCATTTCGCTGGGAAGCAGGCCCTCTATGAGGCGGTTCTCGAACGAGGGGTTGCACCGCTCGCGAAACTCATGTCCGGCCTCGCGCAGAAAGACAATCAAGATTCGGATGGACTGCTGGACTCGATCGTCGATCATTTCGCCACTCATCCGAATCTCGCCAAATTGATTCAGCATGAATCGTTGATCGGCGGAGCCAGCCTCGCGCCGATCGCCCAGGTCTGGCTTCGCCCCATCGTGAAAGACGCAATGATCGCGATACAGCGCAATCCGGATTCCAACTGGAGCGAAGAGGAAGGACCGCTCGTCGTGGCCGCCTGGATCCACATGATTCTCGGCCACTTCGCGATGGCACCGCTGCTTCGGGAGCTGTTTGATTTCGATCCTCTCGCGGACGATCAAATCGAGCGCCAGAAGAGTCTCTTGAAGCGTTATGCGAAGGGCGTGATGTCGCCCGAGTAGCAAGAGAAGGCGTGGGGGCTATGGACGCTTGGTTCCCGGCCGGCGCTTCTCGAGTTCCTCGAGCGTTCTCGGCCAGTCCTTGCCCAGGAGTCTGGAAAGCGCGCGATCCGCGAGAACCCGCCCCTCGGTCTGGCAGCCGGGACAGTAGTTGACTTCGTTTTCAGCACGAACGATCCGCTGGATCGGAGTCTCGCAAACCGGGCAGGGCTCGCGAAACTTTCCGTACACGCTCATCTCCGGACGAAAGGCCGTGACCTTCTCCGGAAAGGCATCCCCGGTCTCGTCGCGCAGGCGAGTCGTCCATTCCTCGACGACATCGCGAGTGGCCTCGACGAGGCGATCGAGCTCCTCGTCCGTCACCCGATCGCTCATCTTGATCGGGGAGAGCCGCGCGCGATGAAGAATCTCGTCGGAGTAGGCATTTCCGATTCCAGAGAAGAGATGCGGATCGGTCAGCGAGCGCTTCAGAGTATGGCGTTCTCTCGTCAGCGCTTCCCGGAAGTCGCTGGCCTTGGCTCGAAAGATGTCGAGCCCGCCGAGATCGAATTCGTCGAGCGCGCTGCGGCCACTGAGGACATGCAAGGAGGCCCGCTTCTTCGTACTCGCTTCCGTCAGCAGCAGGCTGCCTTTTGGAAAATCGAATGCGGCATGAGCACGCTTGCGGGGAATCGCGACGCCGCGCTTCTTCCAACGAAATCGACCCGCAACCATCAAGTGAATGGCCAGATGGAGATCGCCATCGAAATCGAGAATGATTCGCTTGCCGATCAAATGAACCCGCTCGACGATCCGGCCTTCGACTGCGCTCGGGGGAGGCGTGACGGACTTCAGCAGCGATGGACTCTGGATGCGAATCTTCTCGAGCGGATGCCCCTTGATTCGGGCTTCGAGGGCCTCGACGTAGATCGTGAGATCGGGGAGCTCGGGCAAAGAAGCCGCCCTCCTGCATCGCCGGGACCGATCCGGCCGGGACTTGGAAGCATAGCGACGCATAGCGAACGGGCCGGTGAACGACCCTTTTCGATGCTCGGAACGTCGAGGCGGCCGTTCCCCTGCGACCTGAATGCACACAGCTTGCCGATTCGAAATCTGACGCTCAATCGGATTGTCGCCGACAGTTTTTCGACTTTGATTTCTCGGAATGAGGTATTGTGGGGGTGGAGATAAAGATGATCGATTCCCTGTTCACACTCTATTGCGAAGACTGCGAAGTCGCGGGCCGACCGAGTCGGCTCTGGGTTCGTGCGGAAATCGAAGTGACCTCGGCTCGCGGGCCGGAGACGCAACATTATCTCGAATGCATGAATTGTGGATTCCACTTCAAGAGCTGCATGGAAGATCACATGGAAGCGGTCGAAGCAGAGGAGTGGCGGCGCTGCGTCGACGACAGCTTCGAAAGCCCTCCGACCGCAGGTCTTCGCCGTCCGAGCTTCGACCGCGGATCACCGGCCGGATAGTCGCTCCGACAGATGATGTCGCCGAGTCCTTTCTAGAAAGATGCTTGCCAATTATTGGCCGCAGCGCGTGGCAGCCGCCGAACCTCTCGCGGCCGCGCTACTCGATCATCATCGCACCGGTCGTCCTCGTCGTGTACGCGCCCTACGGGCCGACGGTGTGTCCTTCGCCATTGAAACCGAAGAGTATTTCACGCTCGCGGGTCGGCTCGCCGAGCTCGACGAAATCGCCGTCGAACGCTGTCGCGGTCGTGTCCTGGATGTGGGGGCGGGAGCGGGCCGACATGCCCTGGCGCTTCAAGAGCGCGGTCTGGAAGTCGTTGCGATCGACGTCAGTCCCGTCTGCTCGGCACTTTGTGCCGAGCGCGGCGTACGGCAGGCGCGAACTTTCGATGTCATGAGCCTCGATTCGCCCGCAGCGCTCGGGCGCTTCGATTCGATCTTCTTCGGAATGCAGACGATCGGAGTGGCCGGTGGAGTGAAACCGCTCGAACAGTTGCTTCGCCGATTGCGAAGCTGTCTCGAACCCGAAGGGGAATTGATCGTCGATTCGAGTGTGCTTCGCGAGCCGTGGGAGGGCGACGTCGAAGACACGACCTCGACGCGAGGCGAGATCGTTCTGTCTACGCGTTACCACGGACTGCGCGGAGATTCCTTTCCCTGGCTCTATCTGGCCGAAGACGATCTGGCCGAGACGGCCAAGCGTGCCGGATACGCGACAGAGGGATTGGCGCGCGTAGACGGGGGCGAGTATCTGGCCGCTCTGCGGCCTAACGAGGAGGGCGAGCCTGGTACCGGGAGCTCGAGCGGATCTGAATGAATGAACGAACCCGCCTCGAACGAATTCGTCGCTGGCGACAGGCGGCTGTCTGGGCTCCCGTGTTCTGGTTCCCCGTCATCCTGACTGGATTTACGTTGGGCCATTTCGCTGTTGCCCTCACGCTCGCCTGGCCGGCTTTGTCTTCGCGGGAATTTGTGGCGCCGTCGTCTGGCTGGGTCGCTGTCCGAGATGCAACGCGCGATTCGGCATGTCGTCCAAGAGCTTTCGACGCATCTGGGATGCCGCGACCTGTGATGCCTGTGGGCTCTCGCTCTTCGAGCTGCGACGCCGGGACGGCTCGTCACCGTAGGACCGATAGAATTCATGTGAGCTAGGATCGCGGCCGCGCCGATGGAGCAGACGATGGAAGGTCTACCGAAATTCGACGCGAGAGATCGTGAAGGCCTGGCTCAGATTTTTCGCTACTTCGCCACAGTCGAGACGCCGCGAATGGACTCGCGCCTCTACGAAGAATTTTCTTTCGGAGTTGCCTCCGATCCCGAAGTACTCGACCTGGCTTCGCAGATCGATCGCGGACAACCCGCGCCCAATATTCTCTTCGGCGCGGTTCAAGATCTACTCTTCGAGGACTCGAGCGCGAATCCCGAAGCCCTGGCGCTCTCGGCTTTCTATCCCGCGGTTAGCGGTCGCGGGATTCCTGAAGGTCCGGCCTGGCCGGCCTTCCGGAATTTCTGCCTGGCCCATTCCGTGCGCCTCGGGCCGCGCTTGAGAACCGGTCGGACACAAACGTGTGTCGTCCATCGCTGTACGATCATATTGCCGACGCTCGCCGTCCTGCCACGCGTCGACAGCGCCAATGGCCGGGTCGGGCTCCTGGAGATCGGTCCGAGCGCGGGTCTGAACTTGCGAATGGATCACTATCGCTATGACTATGGCGACGGCCTGGTCTGGGGCGACGCGAACGCGCGACCAGAACTTCACTGCGAGATTCGCGGCGACTCGCCGCCACCCATGCCAGGAAGACTCGACGTGGTCGCGCGTCGAGGTCTCGATCTTCACCCGATCGATCTCGACGATCCCGGCGAGCTTCGTTGGCTCAAGGCGTTGGTGTGGCCCGAGCACGCCGAGCGAGCAAAAGTCATGGCCGAAGCGTTCGAACTCGCTCGGTCGGTTCCGGTCGAAATCGAAGCCGGCGATGCGACCACCGACATAGAGAAGTGTGTGGCACGCCTTCCTTCTGATGCCGCGCGGGTCGTCTTCGCAACCCATGTCTTCTATCAGATCTCGAGCGAAGGCCGGATGGCGATTCTCGACGGGCTCACGCGAGCCAGTACAGAATGTCCGGTCGACCTCGTCGTAATGGAGAGCACGGGCGTCGGCGACTCGCGCGTCGACTGGTATCCCTTCGAAGCGGGAGAGCGAAAGAAGAGAAAGTCGCTCGCCCATTCCGATTCCCATGGACGCTGGATCCAGTGGGGCGAAGCGGCGAGCTAGTTCGCCAAGAACGTTTCCGCTGAACGCGCTTTTCTAGCTCAGCGCTCTCGTGACCGCATTCGGCAGCGCCTTCAGCCAGAATTCGTGGGTGCCGGTTTCGAGCAGTTCGCGAGCGGCGTCGACGAGGGCGGATTGCGCGGACATGGCGATCGCGCTGCCGGTCGAAATCCGGATCGCACCGACCTCGAAGAGTTCGGGGATCTTTGGGCCGCCGGGCATGACCAGGATGTTCACGGGTCGATCGACGGCGGAGATCAGGGATCGGATGTCGTCGATTGCGGTCAGGCCTGGCGCGTAGAGGACATCGGCGCCGGCCTCTTGATAGGTCTGCAGTCGCGCGATCGATCGGCGAGGTCGGGATTGCCTCGAATGAAATTCTCCGCTCGTGCGGTCAGTACCAGCGGCGAGTCACCTTCGTGGTTGGCCGCGACCGCTGCGCGAATCCGCTGCGCGGCGAGTTCAGAGTCGAAGATCTCTCCGCCGCCGAAGTCTTCGATCGAAGCACCCGCAATGCCCGCCTTGCGGGCGGCCGTGATCGTCTCGGCCGCTGCTTCCGGTTCGTCGCCGAATCCGTTTTCGAGATCCGCATTGACGGGTAGCGAAGGGGCACCATCGATCACGGCAGCATGTGCGATTGCTTCGTCACGCGTGATCCCTGCGTCGAGTCGACCGAGTGCGTTGGCGAAGCCCGAACTCGTGGTGGCCAGCGCGGGAAATCCCATCGACGCGAGAATCTTGGCGGATCCGGCATCCCATGGATTGGGCATGATGAACGGAGTCTTGTGAAGGTCTCGAAAAGTCTGTCTTTGGTCCATGGTTGGCGTCTCCGGCTATCTCAGGATGGGTGAACGGGACGCGTCGAGGAAGGTTCGCAATCAGAGTATCGCCGATCCCCCGCGCGAATCTCTGGCCGGAAACGGACGTGATCAAGGTTTCGGGGATTGGATCGCGCGGCCCGGACAGGGTCGGACTCGACGGTGCCGGCACCGCGCATCGATCAACAGCCGCTGCTGAAGGAGACGACATAGGCGGCGAATAGAAACGCGGCGAGGTAAAGGCCGGTGTTGGCCGAGACTCGATGGCGCGCCGGACTGAATTTGATTCGGTGGATGAACTTTCCGTTTTGCATGAGCAACTCCTGGATCGTTTTGGGAGTGTCTGGTCCCTTCCACCGAGTTCCATGCGCTCGGCGGAACGAGCTCGAAGTCAAAATCCAGATCAATCGTATTGAAAAGCCACCATGGATCGAGATTGCCAATCTCCAGGTCAATTCAGGACTGTGCCCATCCGAACGATGAAGAAGGCGCGCAACGGCGCCTTCGAATCAAGCAGAGAGTGGGTGCACGCTTGCCGAATCCCGAAGAGATCATGATGGGCGAGAGCGAGAAGCTCTGGTGGGAGACCGTTCGGCGTCGCCGCGCGCTTCTAGTACGTGGCCAACAAGGGACTCGCCTTCTTCGTCGCCTACCCGGTTCTTGGGTATTTCGTAATCGGCTGGGAATGGCAGGCGACCCTGCTTCTCGAGGGATGGCTGATCGGGCTGGTCTGCGGCGGGTTCGTCTGGATGAGAAAAGAGCTGCGCGACCGATTTACGCTCGATCAACAGGGGCTGGCGCTCCCCGATCGAACGGACGAGTAGAAATGCGTAGGCGGCTTCTTCGTCGATGAACCTGCTGTTGCTCGTCATTGCCATTGTGGCGACCCTGGCAATCTTCGCGACGACAACGAAGGGGCGTGAGATCGCCAAGCGAATCGGATTCCGCGATCGTGTGGCGGGTGCGGCGAGTTCCGACGACGTTGCCTATCTCTTGAAGGTGTGTGGCGGTGATCGCGCCGAGCTCGATAGACGGATCGCGCTCGAACGCGATCGCTATCCGGAACTGACCGAAGCCGAGCATTATCGTTGCGCGATCCGAAAGGACTTCGCGGCGCGCGAACCATCTTCTTCCTGAACGCGGTAGATTCCGTCTCGTGGATCCGGATCTCTTCGGACAACTCGAGCAGGACCCGGCACTTGCGGTCTTCGCACCGGAGCACCCTGACGAGGCCATGTTCTACCGGGGGCTGCGTTGTCCATGTGGCGGCGTCGCCTTCGAGCTGTCCGGATGGCTCCGGATCACCTCGGGTCGTGGCGGATTCTTCTGGCGCACCCTGACTCGCGTTTGGCGCGAGGCGCGCGAGTCCACACAGACAGGCGGCTTGCTGGAGTCTCCGTTCAAACTTCCGGTCTTCGCTCGATGCAGTTCCTGTCTGGAGGAAACTGCGATCTTCGACGACGCCTCGCTGCTCGGCCAGCTTGCCGAGGGGGACCGGCAGGATCCGAGGGAGTCGATACGCTGCCGCGTCTGCTTGCGCAGACGGTTCGAACTCGTTGCCGGAGTCGCGAGCGACGAAGAGCGGAAATCGCCAGCCTCGGTCGAACTGGTTTCACGTTGTCAGACTTGCCATCGCCGCCAACGCATCGCCTGGTCGAAAAGCCGGGTCAGCGATCAGGAGATTCAGCTCGATGTTCTCTATGGTCGTCGATAGCGTGTTGAAATCTCGATGGATGGGCTTGTCGACGAGGCGTTTCCGGGTTCTCCCTCTCATCCTGCTTTTTTGCGGGGCTGTTTCGGTTGTTGCGGTCGCTTGTTCCGACCCGGACCGCGCAATTCGCGAACGCCTGAACGAGACCGATGAAGAGCGCTTCATGAACGGTCGTCGCGCCGCGAATGGCTGTTGGGTCTGCCATGATCTCGCGGGTACCGTGAAGAAGGTGGGTCCGTCGCTTCTCGGAGTCTATGGCCGCCGATCGGGTCAGGCGCCCGGCTATAACGCTTCGCCGGCGATGCTCTCTGCTTCGATCGTCTGGGATGACCGATCGCTGGCGCTCTTCTTGAGAAATCCGACGGGCTTCGTGCCGGGCAATCGAATGGTCTCGCCGGGCATCGAAAACTCCCAAGAACTGGCAGACGTGATCTACTACCTGCGAACCGTCACACAGCCGGGTGCGCGGGAATAGGAAGTTGGCCCGCCCCGTCGCTCGCGCGAGGGAGTCAGCTGTCCCATGCTATTCGCATCGTTCGAGTTGGAAGTCCCTCTAGACATGGATCTCTGGTATGAGGTGAGATGAGCACGCCGATCGCCGATCCGAAATTGACGTTTGCGCTGGCGCTGCTTGCCGGAATGTTCGCTCAGGCGCTGGCCCGACACTTGCGGCTGCCCGGCATCGTCTTGCTCCTGATCGCTGGAGTCTCGCTGGGCCCCGACGGCCTGGGTTGGATCCAGCCGCGGCAACTCGGAGACGGTCTCTTCGCGATCGTCGACTTCGCCGTCGCCATCATCCTCTTCGAAGGCGGATTGAATCTGCAGATCTCGAGGCTTCGCCGCGAGAGCGGGCCGATCCGTCGGCTGATTACCGTTGGCGCGCTGATCACGCTGGCCGGCGGCGCCTTTGCCGTCAATTTATGGCTCGGCTGGCCGCTGATGGAGTCGTTTCTCTTCGGTGCGCTCGTCGTGGTGACGGGTCCGACCGTCGTCGGACCGCTGGTCTCGGAACTTCGCTTGAAACCTCGCGTCTCGACAGTACTCGAAGCCGAGGGCGTCTTGATCGATCCGATCGGGGCGATTCTCGCGGTCGTGATTCTCCGACTTGCCCTGGCGGGCGATCCGGGCTCGTTGTTGCTCGAACAGAGCGGGGCCGCCGTGGCTCGCATAGCAGCCGGACTCGTCTTCGGAGTCGTCGCGGGTTTTTTACTGTCGAGGATGTTGCGCGCGTCGAAGCTCCTGCCCGAAGGACTCGAGAACGTGTCGGTGCTGTCCGCCGTTCTCCTGCTCTACGCCGGCGCCGAGACACTGCTCTCGCATAGTGGCGTGCTCGCTGTCACCATCGCCGGCGTCGTCGTCGGAAATAGCAAGACCCCGGTCGAGCGAGATCTTCGCGAGTTCAAGGATCAGTTGACCGTCATGCTGATCGGATTGCTCTTCGTGATCCTGGCCGCCGACGTGCGATTCGAGCAGGTCGCGGCGCTCGGTTGGGCCGGCCTGGGTGTCGTGGCGACACTCGTCTTCGTGGTTCGGCCGATCAGCGTCTGGCTCTGCACGATGGGATCCGAGCTCAAGCGTGGCGACCGACTCTTCATCGCCTGGATCGCGCCACGCGGAATCGTCGCGGCCGCGATCGCCTCGCTGGTTGCCGCCGATCTCGAGCGCGCGGGGCTCTCTGGCGGAATCGAGCTGCGGGCACTCGTCTTTCTCACGATCGCGGTGACCGTGACATTGGCCGGACTCTCGGCGGGGCCGGTCGGAAATCTATTGGGCGTGCGGCTGCGCAAGCGCGATACGGTCGCGATCCTGAGTACCCAGGCACTCGGCATGGCCCTGGCGGAAGAGCTTCGCCGGGGAGGCGTACCGGTCATTCTGCTCGATTCGAATCCGGCCGGTGTGCGCGGAGCGGAAGAAGCTGGATTCCCGGTCGTCTATGGCAATGCGTTGAAGGAATCCGTCATGAGCCGTGCGCGATTCGGATTCGTGCGAACCGTTGTGTCGCTCACCACGAACAAAACGTTGAATAGTGTCTTCGTGACCCGAGCGCGAGACTGGTTCGGGGTTCCCAACGGACTCGTCGCGACCTCGTTGGGCAGTGGCGGGCTCGTATCGGAACAGGTCGAAAGTGGCGAAGCAAAGATCGTCTTCGAGGCGGCCCATGATGTCGAACGCTGGGACGTCCGTGGGCGTCGCGGCGATATCTCCGTCGAGTATTTCAACTACACGACGCCTGAAGTGGACGATGACACGGTGGCGGAAACGACAACGAGCTCCGGCGGCATCGACGAGCGATTCGTCATGCTCTCCGTCGAGCGAGACGGCGCGACGCTCGTGGTTGACGGGCGCTGGACCTTCCGGGATCAGGATCGGGTCGCGATTGCGCTTCATCTCCCCGAGCGCGGCGATGCGCTTCGTGCGCTCGCGGAGGGCGGCTGGGCGCTCGACCCGAGCGCGGGTGACGAGCCGCAAGCGACGGACGATCCACGCGATCCACCTGATGGAGTCGAGACATGAAGCAGACCGACGCAGTGAATTCGATCGAGCGGAACTCGGATCTCGTCGTCGCTGCGGTCTACGAACGCGAGATCGGCGCATCGCTCGAACGGGTCTGGGAGAACGTCCATGACTGGGAACATCTTCCCTATCTCCATTCCCAGGCTTTCCACTCGATCTCATTGATCGATTCGGGAGACTGGGGCTGGCGCGTGACCGTCGAGCTGGCGGATGGCAGCCAATCCAAGATCGAGCTGATCGTGGATCGCGATGCTCGTCGCTATGTCTCCCGCACGCTCGAGGGTACGGGCGCGTCGGCCGAGTTCTGGACCTCGCTGGACCCCTTGGCCGAGCACAAGACTGCGATCCGCGTCGAATTTTGTGTTCCCGCGATGGCGGAGCAAGTGCTCCGCCGATACGGGAAGGCCCTGGTCGGTCTCTACACACATTTGTGGACTCAGGACGAGGACATGATGCAGACGCGCACGGCAGCCCTTGCCGAGCGTCGGGCGACGCCTGAACCCGCCGATCCGGCCGAGACGATCTCGTTGGGTTCGATCGACGACCTGAGTGAACGACTGCCTCTCGTCATCGAACTCGGTGGTCATTCGTTTCGGGTCGTCGAAGTGGACGGCGAGTTCAAAGCGCATTCGACCGAGTGTCCCCATCGACTCGGTCCGCTCGGCGACTGCGCGATCAACGACGGCATCATCGCCTGCCCCTGGCATGGCTACCCGTTCGACGTCCGCACGAGTCGAAGCTCGGACGGCCAGTCCTTTCGCCTTCGACCGCCGCCGCAGATCGAAGTCGACGCTGCGACCGGGAGCGTGATCGCGCATTTCGAGAAGACATCCTCGGGGATCTCCAGTCGCGGGGACGATCATGGATCGTCGTGAACTCCTGGCGAGCGTTTCAATTTTTTCGACGCTCGATGAGAACGACCTCGATCACCTGCTTCAGGCCACGACCTCCAAGCGCCTCGAGCCAAAGGAAATTCTCTTTAGCAAGGGCGACCCCGGAAATCAGCTCTATGGAATTCTCTCCGGCTCACTCAAGGTCATGGCCCCGGGCTCGGACGGCAAGGACGTGATCTTTACCCTCCTGGGACCCGGCGACATCATCGGTGAGATTGCGCTGCTCGATGGTGAAGAGCGATCGGCGAGCGCGGTCGCCGTAGAAGAGACGGAAGTCCTGACGCTTCATCGCCGCGAGTTGATTCCCTTCCTCGAGGGCCATCCACATGCCGCGATCGGTCTGGCCGGCGTGCTGGCCGCGATGGTTCGGCGCCTCTCGGAGCGCGCCGAAGATCGCCAGACGATGCCGCTTGCGGGGCGAATCGCGAAGCGTCTGCTCGCGCTTGCGGAAAAACACGGCAAGCGTCCGATCGTCGGCGGTCTGGTCGAAGTGCGACTCCCGCAGCAAGATCTCGCGGACCTGGTGGGGACGACACGCGAAAGTGTCAATAAACAACTACGGGCCTGGTCGAGCGAGGGCATCGTCGAACTCGGGGTCGAGGACGCGTCATCTTGAAGCGACCGGAAGCACTCGAAGCGGTCGTCGACGTCATGGAACTCTGAGTTTCTTTGGGGGGGTCGTCGTTCAAGCCGGGCGAAATATGTTGTGTCCCGCTTCATGACGAACGGTTCCAGGCGCACCGACGGTTTCGTTGCTTTCGAGATCCGCCAGCAGCCCAGGATCCGTGGGCGTATTCGCGAGGAAGCGCTCGCCCGAATCGAGCAGTCGTCCGATGATGATCCCCTGATTGGGCATTCCGTCGCGCCCATGAACGACCGTGTACGTCTCTACCGTCGAGGCGCCATCGGCTTGCGACCGAACGACGACCGGCACTGCACTCGGTTCCCCATTCCGCGGCGATGTGTCTTCGATCGTCCTGGTCGCGAATTCCGAATCGAGTGTTCGGGGTTGGCGCGACAGAAGGGTTGCCGAGTGTTTCGTCAGGTACCAACCGTTGCCGGTGACGAGCGCATGCTCGCCTGACTTCTCGCGGAGTCTGTCTACCGCGGCGGCAAGGGAATGAAAGCAATAGCTGTTGCCGGGGCCGCCCGCGTAGGGAAGCCCGCCGGTCAGCGTAAATCCACGCGGATCGTCCTGGGACATGCCGAGCATTTCGCAAGCCATCGAGACGGCCGAAGGAAAGCACGAGTAGAAATCGAATAGATCCACTTCGTCCAGCGCGAGGCCAGCGCTCGCGAGCGCACCTTCATGGCAGCGGCGCATCGCGGGCGAGTCGGAAAAAGACTCGCGTTCGCTGAAGAACCAGGGCTCTTCGACTTCGTAGGCGCCGCCCCGCCAGTAGATCCAATTCTCTTCCGGGACGCCGAGCTTCCTCGCCATTTCCTGGGAGGCCAGGAGCGCACCGGCTGCTTGATCGGTGATCATGACGGCGTTCAGGTATTTCGGATACGGAAAGCAGATCATTCGATTCGTGTCGCCGGGCTGCGTGAGTTCGTCGGCGCTTCGTTCGGTGGGAAACCAGGCGTAGGGGTTCGCGGCGGCCACGCTCGAGAGTCCGGCAAAGAGCCGCCCCATCGTTTCGCGATGCTCGGTCAGTGTCTGTCCGCGCGCTGCCCGAAGTGCATTCTCGAAAATCGGATAGACCTGGATGGGCATGGAGAGGCCGACTGCCTTTTCCGCCTCGTTGATTGCCGAGGTCGATGTCCCCACGATGTCGGGAAGCTGTTCGCCGCCGACGGGCCAGTCCAGAGAAGCGCCCGCTTTCTGTGCGAGAGAGAGCGTTCGAAGATTGTTGCAGCCGCCCACGAAGCCCAACTGACATTCGCCCGAGGTGATTCGGCTGGCCACGAGATTGGTGAGCGCCAGGGCGGTCTCGCCGCCTACGTGACTCGCAATGAGCTTCGAGGGCTTTGCGCCGATGACTTCTGCCAGAAGGGCCGGTGGATTCTTTGCGCGCCAGGCGAAGATCGAGGCGAGGGCAATCGTATCGACCTTCGTGACGAGGTTCGGGTCACCGCCACTCGACGCAGCCGCTTCGCGCACGATTCGCGAGAGCATGTCGAGCGGACTCATCGCCGTTTCGAGGGTGGCGTCTCGATCCGAGAGTTGGGCGCCGCCGATCAGAACGGGTTGTTGGGAATTCACTTTCTAGTCCTTGTGGTGGATGAGGGAGGGGATGCCGGGCGTCAGCGCGAATACGCCGACGCCGGTCGGAGTCTCAGTGTGGCGTGTATTTTCGAAGCTTCCGCTGCAGGCTCTGGCGATGGAGTCCCAGTCGCCGGGCAGCTTGTGAAATGTTTCCGTTGCATTCCGCGAGCACGAACTCGATGTATTCGCGCTCGTGCCGGTAGAGGCTCTGGAATTCGGACGGGATCGGAACTTCGTCTTCGGCGGTCTCTTCCCCATAGAGCGCGCGCTCGACCTGATCGATATCGGCGGGCTTCATCAGGTAACCCACGGCACCAATCTTCGTCGCCTTGACGGCGGTCGCGATGCTTCCGTAGCCGGTCAATACGACGATCTTGGCCGCGGGACATCGCGAGAGAATCACCTGGATCGCATCGAGGCCCGAATCGGCGCCGAGTCGCAAGTCGACGACCGCGAATTGGACTCTCAGGTTCTTGATCGCCGAGAGCGAAGAGAGATCGCTCGCGCGTTCGACGAGATAGCCGCGATCGCGAAACTCGGAGGCCAGGGTTTCAGCGAAGCGTTCGTTGTCTTCGACGATCAGCAGGGAGCGTCCTTCTTCACGAACGATCTCAATTGGATCAGCCATTTCGGGGTCTCCATTCGGGCGCGGGGACAGTCATCGGTGCGGCCGTTTCAGAGACCGTTGCAGTCGGCACGATCGGCAACGAAATCTTAGCGACCGCGCCGCCGAATTCTCGATCGTCGAGTGTCAGCTCGGCGCCGACGGCTTCGGCCAGGGAATGAACATAATAGAGGCCGAGCCCGATTCCCTCGGACTTGGTCGTCACGAAGGGCTCGCCGAGATGGCGACGGACGACTTCGGGCCAGCCGGAGCCGCGATCCTGGACGGAGAGTTCGGCTCGTGTTCCGTTTCTCTGGACGACGATTTCGACTTCGCCTTCATCGCCGCCGGACTCGATCGAGTTGTCGACCAGGTTGATGAGCGCCTGGGAGAAAGCAACGCTGGGGACGAGAACGGGTTTCGGTCCGCGCCCGTCGCCGAGAAATCGAATCGTGGCATTCGGGTAGACGCTGGCGACCGACTCGTAGACCTGCCGGACGAGTACGTCGAGATCGACGACTTCGAGGGGGAGTCGATCGGGGTGAAGTTGTGATCCGGCCATATGTCGGAGGATGTCACCACAGCGCTTCAATTCCTCGGACGCCGTTCGAAGATCTTCGTCGTCTTCGAGGCCGTGGCTTCGGGCCAGTCGAGAGAGCTTCAGCTGAGCGGTGTTGAGAGGCGTCGCGAATTCATGGGAGAGACCCGCTGCGAGCGCGCCGACTGCGCGCAAGCGATCGATCCGGGTTTTTCGCTCCTCTGTCTCCGCGAACCAGATCTTGAAATGATCGAGGGTTCTAGCGAGCCAGGCCGTCAGGATCCAGAAGACGAGTGCGATAACGATCTGTGCCGGGAAGAGAATGTTCGCGGGCACCAGGGCCCCCGACAGACCGGGCGGGATATGACTGTTGATCTGGATCAGGACGAGACTGGCCAGGACGAGACCGAAAAGGCCGAGGCCGTAGCGGCCTTCGAGCAGCAGCGCGCCTAACACCGTATGAACCAGCAGGATCGGAACCATGGGATTCCAGGCGCCTCCGGTCAGGATCAGCAGCGCGGAGAGTCCCAGGATGTCCGCTCCGAGCTGGACCCAGAGATGACCCAGGGAGCCCTTCAAGCCGCTGCGAAGGCCGATCCAGGTTCCGATGTTGAGAACGGAGAGTGTGGCGATCACGGCGCCGAAGGGCGGCAGCATCTCCGGCTCGAGGACTTCGAATTCGAGCGCGGGAAGGATCGAAAACAGCTGTGCGCCGATGGCGACCCAGCGGAGGCGAACCACCCAGGCGAGCCGGGCGGTACTCTGCGCGGGGTCGGTCGCAATCGGCGGATCGAAAAAGGAATGTACGGTTTCGAGCATCGGGTTTCCCGGGCCAACGCTAGCTTGATTTTCCTCTCGGGTCGGCTCCCGGTTCAGCGCGTTCTCGAAGTCGCGACTCGACCCGGTCCGCCTGTCCGCGGCAGTCTCAAGCCGGTTGCTCGGAGAACCGACGAGTCAGGCAGGGCCCGCGGGAACCCAAACGTCCGCGACCCGGATGGAGGGGAAGCATGAACGTGCGATTGGCACTCGCATCGATCGCTCTGCTGTTGGGGACCGTGGCGGCGGCGCCCGCGCGAGCCGGCGAATACGAAAGCGGCTTCGGATTCGGAATTTCGGTCCCCGATAGCTGGCTCGTTCTGACCCGAAGCGAGATCATCAACCGTGCGGGACAACTGTTCGATGCGGACGGCAAGGGCGCGGTTGGACTGGAATCGGTTTCGCTCGCAATGCGCCGCGCGGTCTACGATCGGGTTCGCGCAGGCGAACTCGAGATGTTCTATCGACGCAGCGAAGAACCCCAAGGCTTCGTCGACAACGTGAATGTCATGACGCAACGCGCTGATCTACCGAGCTCGCCGGCCCAGCTCGCCGGGGTCTGTCGAGCCCTGCCGATCGAATTCTCCCGGATTTTCGGCCGCCCGATCGCCATGGACGTCTGCGAAATGAGGGAACGGGTCGGCCGGCGCGCGCTCTATCTACAATTCGATGGCGCCATTCCCGGCACGACGACCCTTCACTATCAGCTTCAGCATGGACTCGGACGGACACTCGTCTTCACGGCGACGACGGCGCTGCGAAATCTACCCGGCGTGATGAGTGATTTCGAAACCATGATCGCTTCGATTCGCCTGCATTGAAATTCTCGTTGGGGTGGCCACGATCAGTTCCCGCGGCCTAGGTGTGGGCGTAGGTGTGGGCGTAGGTGTAGGGGTAGGCGTAGACCGCCTAATGTGTGTCGACAGTGAGTTCGTCGAGCGGTCGCCCTGCCGTTCGGATCACCCAGAAATAGAGCATGATCGCGACACCCCCGAGGCCCGCCGCGAGTCCCCACCAGACGCCGACAATGCCGAGATTCATGGGAAAGGCCAGGAGCCAGGCGAGTGGTAGACCGACGACATAGAACCCGATCAAGTTGACGACGGCGCCCGCCTGGGGTCGACCCATGCCGCGCATGAGTCCACCGCCCACGACCTGGACGCCATCGGCAATCTGGAAGGCACCCGCGATCGGCAAGAGCGTCGCCGCGAGCGCCACGACGACGGCGTCTTCGAGGTAGAGCTGCGGCAGGATTCCTCGAAAGACCACGAAGCAGAGCGCTGCAATGGCCATGATCCCGCCGCCCATGGCAAAGGCCGTGCGACAGGATCTCTGCAGGCGATCTCCCTCGCGCGCCCCGATCAGGTTCCCGATGCGAACGCTCGATCCGATCGAGACGCCCAGGGGCAGCATGAACGTAAAGGACGCCATGTTGATCACGATCTGATGAGCGGCGAGTTCGACGACGCCGATCCAGCCGACCATGACCATGCCGACCGTAAAGGCGTTGGCTTCGAGTGAGAGCTGGATGCCGACCGGAATGCCCAGCCGGAGATAACGGCGAATGCCGGTCCAGGCGAAAGACGCTCGGTCCCAGCGTCGCCAGGCACCCGCGAACAGGCCGAAGTGGCGGCTCCAGAACCAGAGGGCCAGCGGCAGGAATATGTTGGTGACTCCGGTCGCCAATCCTGCGCCTTCGAGGCCGAGCGCCGGCATCCCCAGATGGCCGAAGATCAAGACCCAATTCAACAAGATGTTGACGAGGTTCCCGATCCACATGACCCACATCGAGGGCCGCATGATCGTGCGACCCGCTAGATATTGTCGAAGGGCAATGAAGAGGTTGAAGCCGAGGGCGCTCGGCATTCGGGCGATCATATAGCCCTGCGCGAGGTCGGCGACCGTTTCGTCCTGTCCCAGCCAGACGAGCGCGGGGCCCGTCATGACCCACATACCCATCAGGGGAATCGAGACGGCAAAGGCGATGACCAGCCCACGTTGCAGAGCCAGGGCCGCGGCATTTCCGTCGCCCGCGCCATGGGCCTGGCTGACCAGCGGATCCATTCCCTGCACGATCCCATGAAAGAGCGAAGCCGAGGACCACGCCCAGGTACTCGCGAGGGCGACCGCAGCCAGCTCGGCGACTCCGATCCGCGCGACCATGATCGTATCGACGACGCCCATCGTCATCATGCCGAGTTGAGCGATGGCGAGCGGCGCCGAGAGCCGAAACAGCGCGCGAAATTCGCCTTCGGTCTTCTTTGGAGCCTCGTGGGCGGGTTGGGACGTCATGGACTCGCTGACCGAAAGGTGGGTCGATTCGAGATCGCGAATCGAGAAGCCGGGGGGACCTGGATGTCGCGGAGGCTACCGGTCCTCGCCATGGCGTGCGATGGTTGCGCGACCCGCGAATCCGCGTCCGCCCGAATTGGAGCCCATGATGAATCGACGTAGTGTGCGCAGTGTATTGCGATCGCCCGTGCTCGCGGCGGCGCTCTTTGTCTTCTGGTTCGGACTGGTCCCAAACGCATCGGCCCATGGTCCGACGATCGAGGTCAGCCATTCAGAGCTCTCGCCGCCGCTCTTGAATCTATTCGTGGGGACGACCGTTCATTTCAACAATACGGTCGCGATGCCGGGTGGTCATGTCATCGTGGACGCTTCGGGGACGATCAAGAGTCCGCCATTGGAGGCGCCCGGAGACGGCTGGCACTACACGTTCGAGAAGGAGGGAACGTTCGAACTCCATATCGAGCAGCATCCGTCCGCGAAAGCGCGGATCGTCATCGTTCCAAAGCGCTAGCGACTCGACTGTCGGCTGTTAGTCCTGGCCGGTCAGGACTGCGAAGAAATCGCTCACTTCGCTGCTTGCGCGTTCCGGGTCGAGGAGCAGGTCGTAGGTGACGTGATGCGTGCTCGCGATCGGACTTTGTTTCTTCTTCTTGGTGTTCTTTTCGGCAGATGCATCGAATTCTTCGATTCGACGGTAGAGGGCATCCCAGGAATCCTGGCTGTCATCCATGTCGATTTCGATCGTGAGTTTTCCCATCGATGGGACCTCCTGCGTCGGCGAGATGCCCAGGTTCGGGCGAGGCAGAATTCCGGCGCGGGGCGCGCCTACGAACAAACTAAAGGATTGGCCGAGTAGTACAAGAAAAATCGTCTGGCCAGAATTCGTGGATGTAGGGCTCGATTTGCATAGATGATCGGACAATCAACCAAAAACTCCTGTGAGGGAGCGCACAGTCGTTTCTGATGTCCCCTCAGGAATAAATCTGATACTTGACTGTCAGATTTGGGTATGTTTTCGGTATGGAACACGCACCCGATACGTTTCTGTCTCCCTTTGCGCGACCCTCGAACGACCCGACGACGAACGTCGGGGCTGCGTTCACCGCGCTGCCTGTCGAGGGCCCGCCGCTTCCCAACGACTCGACCCTCGTCGATCAATCCGGCCGCGCGCTGGGAGCCCGCGCGCTCAAAACACGCGCACGGATTCTCGAAGCGACGCTGGACCTGCTCGATGAGAAATCGATGCGGGATATTCGCGTGATCGACATCGCGCGAAGAATCGGATCGTCGCCGGCCACGTTCTACCAATATTTCAAGGACATCGAAGACGTTGTCCTCGAGCTGGCGACCCACCTCCATTCCTCAGCGCCCGCGATCGTGGATGCCATCCAGGGGACCTGGGACGGTCGCGAAGGATACGAGCATGGTCGTCGCCTCGCCGAGCTCTTCATCGTCCATTGGGATCGATACGCCTCGATCTTGCGCGTTCGGAACAACGCGGCCGAAGAGGGCGATGCCGATTTCGCCAACGTGCGATTCGAAACCCTGCTACCGATCGTGACGGCATTCGCCAATCTCATTCGTGAAGTCCATCCGATTCCTCCCGCGAATCCACCCGACGGCGATTGGCAGGGTGGACCGATTCATCCGATCTCGGCAGCCTTCATCCTGACGGGCGCGCTCGAAGGGATGATCTTGCATCACCATAAATTCGAGAATCGCTTCGGGACCCTGGGCGAGGGGCAGGAGGAGATCATCAACACGATCGCCTCGCTGTTCCAGCAGATGCTCAGCCACCATCCCTGAACAGCGTTTCGTCGATCACCACCGACTTCTGCGTTCTCAGCTCGTCTAGATAGCGACGAAGCGCTTCGTCGCCACGGCGACGCCGCAAGTCCTGACGAACCAACCCCTCGACTTCTTTGAAAACGGGAACGATCCGGGCTTCGCGATCGACCACGCGAGCGAGATAGATTCCGCTGCCGCTGGCGATTGGATTACTCCACGAACCCGTCTCGAGATCTTCGAGCGCTCTCAACACAATCGGTCCGACATAGTCGCGGATCTTGGTCGCAGGCAGCATTCCAGCCGGGATCGGCGAAATCTGGACATCGCCCAGTGAGGCCTCGACTTGCGACGTTTCGTCGCCCTGGCGAAGTCGCGTCAGCGCCTCGGAGGCTCGCTTCTTCGCGCTGGCGTCCGGGCGCCTTCCATCGCTTCGCGTCGAGAAGAAGAGGGTCTCGGCATGAAGGCGGCCGGGTCGACTGAAGAAATTGACGTTCTCTTCGAAATGGCGTGCGACTTCATTCTCACTCGCGGGCTCGGCATCGGCTTCGCTCACGATCGAATCGATCAGTCCCGACGTCAGCTCTCCCCGCACACGTCGGTCGATCGCAGCCAGGCCGAGTTCGAGGGCGCGCTGAACGAGCAATTCCTCGTCGATCATTCGCGCGAGCACCCGGCGTCGCGTGGCTTCATCGATCGGATTGCGCCGATCTCCCTCCACGCCAGCCAGGACGCGCTCGTAAGCGATTCGTCGAATCGTTCGTTCGCCGACGCGGGCCGCCGCATTCGCGGCGAGCGCCTGCGAATCCGATCTGGTTTCGAGGAGCCCGAAAGCGGCCAGTGCCAGGCCGGTGGCCGCTCCCAGAAAGAGCAGCCATGGGGGACCCGGAGATCGCGCCGCCCTTGGCACACTCGGATTGCTCGTCTCGTCTTGCGATGTGGACTCGCCCAGCGCGGATTCTCCTCGAAGGCATCTTGCTTGCCCCGGTTCTTGCGGCTGCCGAGGATATCGCAGTCCCATCGTTGGGTTCGCGGAGAAGGTCCGCGCGAACTAGATTAGATCCAAGTCCACCTGCCCCCGGGAGCGCGTCATGTACCTCAACCTAGGATCGATCCTTCTCGCGAACGCAAACGAGAAGCCGGACGCACTCGTCTTGAAAGCCGGCGATCTCGAAATGACCTATGGCGAACTCAATCGCGCGGTCTGCGGCTTCGCCGCCAGCTTGCGGGAGCGAGGCATCGAGCCGGGCGACAAGGTCGCGCTCTTGGTCCCGAACGTACCGGAATTCACGATCGCCTATTTCGGAATCCTCTATGCGGGCGCGACGGTCGTTCCGATCAACGTACTCGCCGCGGCGCCCGAGGTGACCTACTTCCTCGAAGATTCCAGCGCCAAGCTCCTGGTCCTTCACCCGCTCTTCGAAGAGCCCGGACGCAAGGGTGCGGCGGCGCGTTCGGTGCCCGTCGTGATCGCCGCAGGTGAAGACGACGCGGATACGGTCGGAGCGATGGCCAAGGCGGATCCCCTCGATGGTCCCCATCCGACTTCTCCACAGGAAACGGCCGTCATTCTCTATACGTCCGGAACGACGGGAAAGCCCAAGGGTGCGGAACTCACGCATTCGAATCTCTTGCTCAACTGTTCGGTGGTCGCGCCGAAATTGATGCCGCCGTCGACGACCGGGCATCGCGCGCTGGCCGCGCTGCCGCTCTTTCATTCCTTCGGACAGACCGTCATCCAGAACGGAATGATCGCGAGCGGAGGGAGTTTCACGCTCCTCGAGCGCTTTACGCCGGAGGACGCGTTTGACCTGATCGAACGCGATCGGCTGACGGTGTTTGCGGGGGTGCCGACGATGTATTTCGCCCTGCTGCATCATCGCGGCGACCGCGCTCATGATGTTTCGAGCCTGGAGATCTGCATGACCGGTGGAGCGCCAATGCCCATCGAGGTCATGAATTCCTTCGAAGAAAAATTCAACGTCGAGATTCTCGAGGGCTTCGGTCTCTCCGAGACTTCGCCGATTGCGAGCTTCAACGTCATCGGAAAGCCGCGCAAGGCGGGCTCGATCGGGTACCCGGTCTGGGGCATCGAGCTCTGCATCGTGAACGACACCGATGACACCCTGCCCGACGACGAACGCGGAGAGATCTGCATTCGCGGGCATAACGTCATGAAGGGTTATTTGAATCGTCCGGACGCGACGAAGGAAACGCTTCGAAATGGTTGGTTCCATACCGGTGATATCGGCTATCGCGATTCCGACGGTTGCTATTGGATCGTCGATCGCAAGAAGGACATGATCTTGCGTGGTGGCTTCAACGTCTATCCGCGCGAGGTCGAGGAAATCCTCTACGAACACGAAGATGTTGTCGAGGCGGCCGTGATCGGAGTCCCCCACGAGAGTCATGGTGAAGAGGTCAAGGCGGTCGTCGCGCTCACGGAAGACGGCAAAGCCACGCCCGAGGATTTGCAGGCCTTCTGCAAAGAGAGACTCGCCGCCTACAAATACCCGCGAATCGTCGAGATCGTTCCCGAACTGCCAAAAGGACCGACGGGCAAGATCCTGAAGCGCGAGCTTCGAGACACTTGACCGGTCGCGACGCCTGACCGGTCACGACGCCTGATCGGCCGCGAGGCTCGACCTGGAGCTTCTCACACAGCGTGAACGTCCCGAGGGGTCAATCTGCGGTCTTTTTCGCCTTTTCTTCGCGGGTTGTGACCCTGTTCGTCACGCCGGGCCCTCATAGTATGGGTGTCGGGCGCCATCTCCCCCCAAAGCCTGCGCCCGGGGTCGCGTGGAGTGTCGTTGTCACCACACAGACTTCGACACTCCACGTGGCGCGTGACTTCCGAAGGTCGTCGGGCCACTCACCGGGTAGGACTCGAACAGACAAAAGGAACGGAAGAGGAACAGAGCGGAGCAAAAGAGAACGGAGGGAAAAGATGACGAGATCCAAACGAACGACCACCACACCAACGACACCGAGAAAAAGAAATTCCCCGAACCCGCTTCAGTCACGAACGCTTACACACTATGACGTCGGACGTAGAAATTCGGCGCGCGGCTTTCGAGCACGAGGCCGCAAGGGCCACGGGCTTGCGAGTGCGCGCGATCGATCGAGGTTGCGCGAAGCAGACTTGGCGGAACGTGCCCGCGTCGAGAAGATGCTCTCGACCGTTGCGATTCCCGACGATCGGCGAAGCGACGACCGGGACTCGAACGCAGAACATGAAACGCGCGGGCTCGATTTCGAATCCAGAGCCCATCACTTTCCCAACCCGGACCCCAACCCGAATCAGAGCACGTCGCTTTGGCCGAGGCATTGTCCGGTTTGTGGGGACGCGCGGATCGTGACGGACGAAGTTCTCCATGGCGGGACGTTGTCCATGTCGGAGTGTCTTCATTGTGACCATCGCTGGACGGAACGGCCGAAGGCGAGATGGGTAGAGCTTGGAACGAGGATGAACGGCCGGGGACGCAGGAGGACAGCGGCGACCGCCGCCACAGCGTGATTCCATCAGCGTGATACGCTGGCGGAATGCGGCTCATCCTGTACACGGGTAAAGGTGGCGTCGGAAAGACGACGACGGCTGCAGCGACCGGAGCGCTCGCCGCGCAGCGCGGCCTGCGGACGCTGGTCGTGTCCGCGGACGCCGCCCATAGCCTGGGCGACGTCTTCGATCGGCGGCTCGGTCCGAAGCCCCGGCGGCTGGCGACCCGGCTGGACGCGGTCGAAATCGATGCCCGGCATGTCATCGAAGAGCAATGGGGACGTGTTCGCAATTATCTCGTCGAGCTCCTGCGCTACCAGGGCATCGATGAGGTCGTCGCCGACGAGTTGGCGCTGCTGCCGGGCGCCGACGAATTGGCCACTTTGGTCTGCGTCGAGGAGTGGGCTTCGAGTGGGCTCTACGATCTGATCCTGGTCGACTGCGCGCCGACGGGAAGCACCCTTCGCCTGGTGACGCTTCCGGAAGTCGCGCATAGCAGCCTTCGCTGGATGCTCCGTCTTCAGCGCGCGACCGCCCAGATCGTCGAACCGATTGCGCGGGGACTGGTCGGCGCGCCGCTTCCGTCGGCGGAAGTCTTCGCCGAGGCCGATCGACTCTTCTACAAGACATTGCATCGCTTGCGCGCGCGACTGCTGTCCGCCCAAACGAGTATCCGCATCGTCGTTACACCCGAATCGATGGTGATTGCGGAAGCGCGACGTTTGCTCACCGATCTCTGTTTGTTCCAACTCGCCAGCGACGCAGTGATCGTGAATCGGCTCTTGCCAGACGAAGCGCTTCGCGAAGCCTTCTTTCAGGAGTGGGGGCAGACCCAGATCGAGCGTCTGCGCGAAGTCGAAACGGCGTTTTCGCCGATGGCCTGTTTGACAGTGCCCCTGCAAGCGGATGAAGTTCGCGGTGTGGTGGCGCTGGCGGAACATGGAAAGATGATCTTTGGCGACCGCGACCCCGCCGCCCGACTCGGTCCGAGCCTGCGACTTCGTTTCGAACGCGATGACGGGGGCGCGCGGATCCGACTTCCGCTGCCCGGCCTCGATCCCAAGACGCTCGAGGTGACACGCGTCGAAGATGAGCTCGTGATCGGCGTGGCCGGCCGCCGACGAAAGATCGCGCTGCCGGCCGGATTCGCGAAGCTGGAAGTCGATCGGGTTTCCTATCACGGCGAGGAATTGCTCGTCTCGTTTGCCGCGAACGGGCAGAGCGAACGGCCGCCGCCGTCGTCGCCGGCGTCCGCGAACTGGCCCTCGCCATGAGAGTCCTTCTCTATACCGGGAAGGGAGGCGTTGGGAAGACGACCCTGGCCCTGGCCTCGGCGTTGGGGGCTGCTCGCCACGGTCATCGCGTCTGCGTTCTCTCGACGGATCCCGCCCACAGCCTGGCCGATGCACTCGGTCAGCCAGTAGGACCGCATCCGCGCCGCATCAGCGAAAACGTCTACGCGCGGGAGATTCGGGCGCAGGTCGAACTCGACGGAGCCTGGGGACATATTCAAGATTGGTTACGAGAACTGCTTCGAGAGGAAGCGGACGTGCTGGTGGCGGAAGAGTTGTTGGCGTTTCCGGGAATCGAGGAGTTGGTGGCCTTGCGCGCGGTGCGCGAGGTCGAACAGACCGGGGACTTCGATGTCTGCGTGATCGATTGCGCGCCGACGGGTTCGACGATGCGCATGCTTCGCTTTCCCGACGCGCTGCGAATCTTCATGGAGCATTTCTTCGAGTTCGAGCGAAAGGGAGCGCGACTGCTTCGGCCTCTGGTTCGGGGATTCGCGGCCGGGCGCTTGATTCCGCGCGAAGAATTCTTCGACGCCTTCGAACGACTCTACGAGGAGATCGACGACGTCCAACAGATCTTGCTCGACGGCGACCGCACGAGCGCGCGGCTGGTCGTCAATCCAACGCGCATCATTGTCGAGGAGACGCGTCGATCCTTCGCCTATCTATCCCTTTACGGCATCGCGACCGACGCCGTTCTCGTCAACCGCGAGATGCCGTCGGCGGTGGGAGAGGGTTATTTCAGTCGCTGGCTCGAACTCGAACGCAGAGAACTCGAAGCCATCGAGGAGAGTTTCCCGGTTCCGATCAAACATGTTTCGCTGCGCCCACGCGAGGTGATCGGCCTGGAAGCGCTCGAAGAATTGGCGAGTGATCTCTTCGGCGACAGCGATCCGGCGCAGCGTTTTTCGACGGGACGACCGATTCGCTTCCGGCACGTCGGCGGACGCACGCGGATGGAAATCGATCTACCGGGAATGACCAAGGAGGAGATCGAGGTTTCGGCCAAGGGTGCGGATCTTCATCTGCGCGTACGCGACGGTCGGCGCTCGATCAGTCTGCCCGAGTCGCTGGTCGGACGCCCGATCGAGAAGGTCCGGCTGCGCGAACCCGTGCTCGAGGTCCATTTCGGAGATGGATAGGGACGGGTGAAGACTGCGGAGAGGTCGTGTTCTCTCTATGCCGTGTTTTGATAGACGGCCGTCGGGTCCCGTGGTACGGTTCGCGCATCGCTGAGACAAAACGGGTACTTGCGCGGTCTTTTGCGAATTCCCGATGGACGATCCAGGGGCCGCCCGAAGCCTGTGCGAGGCCAGGGTCGAGCTGAGGCGGGATGAAGCGGGATAGGGCGTATAAAGGGCCAGTAAGGACGTGCGGAGCGAGTCGGAATGTGGTGTTTTCCATTCGAAGCGACATCACCGGGATCGGGACGGAATCGGCAACTTTGATGCAAATCTCCCATCAAGGTCAGGCGATTGTCTTCCGAAGAAGGGACGTAGCTCTTACGCAATTTCGCGGGCAAGTGGGTTCCGCACGGTAGGAATTGTGAAGGAGTCCATGGACTTCGCATGAGTCACAGGGAGGTGCCGCGCGAAATGTCGAACCGAATCATCTTTCATGCCGGAGGCGGGCAAAGTCCCGACCTCTTGGGCCGGGCCGTCTGGCGCGGGGCGAGTGCCCTGTGTCTGATGATTGGGTTGCTCGCGAGCGCATCGAGTGTGCTGGCGGCCGAGATCGTGGAGGTGCGGGTCGGCAGACATGTCGAGTTCACTCGCGTCGTCTTCGAACTCGATCGAGCCGCCGGGTACCGAATCGAGCGAGCGGATCCGACATCCAATGTCGCGGAACTGATCGTGTTGCTCGAAGCGACTTCGATCCCCCGCCGCATCCATTCTTCGAAATCACTGATCGAACAGGTCGAGGTCGAGCCCTCGGGATCCCGTGCGGTCGCAAGGATTCGCCTGACCAAGGGCGGCCTTCGACTGAAGGAAATGATCCTGGCGAATCCGCCGAGAATCGTGCTCGATGTCTTTTCGGATCAGCCGGTGGCGGCCAATATGGCGGCCAAGGTCTCCAAGCCGATTGCCGAGCCGAAACCAGAAGCCGTTCCCAGCTTCGACGAACCCACCTTCGAAGACATCGTCGCAGCCCTTCCGGGCAGTGACGAGCCGGCGCCCGCGCCGCAGGTTGCTCCAACACCAGCACCACCAACACCTGCACCCGCGAAAGCATCGGCCGAGGTGGCCGTCGTAGACGAGCCGACAATCTCGACACCGCTCGAGGAACCGGTCGCTGTCGAAGAGGCCGCGAG
>CAWLAJ010000010.1:0-34810 GCA_963854795.1 Deltaproteobacteria bacterium UBA4427
TGGTTTCGAGTCATTCACGAAAAGCCTTGGCCTCGGCGGAACGGTCGCTCTTCAACTCCGGAATCCACTCACAGAGATTCTCGAGTAAGGGGTCCCGCCCGCGCCGCGACTCATGTCCACTTCTTCGGAGAGAGTTTCGGAGTCGACCGGCTCGTCGGTGGAAAACAACCAGGCATAGACCCATGCGATATTCGGCGGGATGCCCCAGCGGATAGGAATTTCCAGCCGCACTTTCAGCACCGCCGATACTAGGCATTCAGTTGAGACGGTCTCGAGGGAGGCCGTAGTGTGCCAAGTCTTCGTCGAGCGATGCGTGCGACTGCGGCACCTTCTGTTGCTGGAACGGTACCTTGTCTCGCCGAACAAGTTTGCAGACCCGGCGCAATCCGAACCGCCGAACTTGGCAACAGAGATAAACGCGCGCTGGCGCGCCAATCGAGCCCCGAACCCGCCGTCTCCGCTTCGAATTCGTCAGACCCCAATCGCCAAAACCCGCGGGACCGAGGGAATTTCTCGGCCTGAACTTGGATCATTGGGGAAGCCTCTGCTCGTACAAACTCCATGGCGGTGGCGGGAGTCTGGAGCGAACTCGTCTCAGCGGTCGCTTCCCTGTCCCACAGGGAAAACGCAGGGAAATTCTTCGAAATCGGCTCTTCTGGCGGATCCAGGGCCAAGATTCCAGAGCGTTTCCAGCGTCGTGGTGACAGATTCCCTGTGAACAGGAAAGGGGTTAGGTTTCGACGAGCAGGGAAATCCCGGAAATCGATACCGTTCTTCAAGCCGAGCTAGCGAGCCGATTCAGTCGTTTCCTAGCTTGGACCTATAAAGTGATAATTGTCACGTCCGCCGTTTCGCATAAAGCTGTGAGCGCCCCTTGCTCGACACGGCTTGGTACATCAGTTATCAAGTCATGGATATCCCGCCGGGGATCGACCGGACCGCGGGACACCCGTCAAATCTTGGACGAGAAGAACAGTCGTTGGGTCCGATGCGCCACTTGCCGGAGAGTGGACTGGACCCCGATCGGACCTCCGTTCGTCGCTCGAACTAAAAGCAGGAGGTGGAGATGGACAGGATCAGAATTGCGATCGCCGGGATGGGGAATTGTGCCAGTTCCCTTGTGCAGGGACTCGAGTACTACCGGGACAAGCGACCCGAGGACGCGATCGGACTGATGCATTGGGAGATCGGCGGCTACCGCCCGTTCGACATCGAAGTCGTAGCTGCGTTTGACATCGATGAACGCAAGGTGGGGAAGGATGTAAACGAAGCCATCTTCGAGCGACCCAACTGCACGACGGTGTTCTGCGGAAATCTCCCCAAGGCAAAAGTACAGGTCCAGATGGGGCGCGTCCTCGACGGTGTTGCAGAACATATGGCGCAGCATCCCGATCAGCGCACGTTCCTACCTTCGGATGCGCCTGAAGCGACGCGTGAGGAGATCGTTCTCACCCTAAAACAATCACGGGCCGAGGTGCTCATCAACTATCTCCCAGTGGGCTCTGAGGAAGCCGCTCGCTTCTACGCAGAGTGCGCGCTCGAAGCCGGCGTGGCGCTCGTCAACTGCATTCCCGTCTTCATCGCCAGTGATCCGGAATTCGCCCAGCGCTTCAAAGAAAAGGGCCTTCCGATCGTCGGCGACGACATCAAGGCACAGCTCGGCGCCACCATCACCCACCGTGTTCTCACCGATCTCTTTCGCAAGCGTGGTGTCAAACTCGAACGCACCTATCAGCTCAACACCGGAGGCAACACCGATTTCCTCAATATGTTGAATCGAAGTCGTTTGGCTTCCAAAAAGGAATCCAAGACCGAGGCCGTGCAGTCTGTGGCGGCACATCGCATCGACGACGAGAACATTCACGTCGGGCCCAGTGATTACGTCGCGTGGCAGAACGACAACAAAGTCTGCTTCTTGCGCATGGAGGGTAAACTGTTCGGAGACGTGCCGATGAACATCGAGCTGCGGCTCTCTGTGGAGGATTCTCCCAATTCGGCTGGGGTCTCGATCGACGCCATACGCTGTGCAAAGCTCGCCCTCGACAAGGGCGTGGGGGGGCCTTTGATTTCGCCTTCCTCCTACTTCATGAAGCATCCCCCCGAGCAATACACCGACGATGAGGCCCATACACGGACGGAGGACTTCATCGCCGGCCGGCGTGATGTCTAACCGGGCTCGCAAGTGCCTGGTGATTGCGGCCGGTCGGGGCAGCCGCTTGACGAGCGGAGGCCTCTCCAAGCCTCTCTTCCCTCTACTCGGCCTACCGCTCATCGAGCGGACTCTCGTTAACGCTCACCGCGCGGGACTCGAGGAGTTTGTTGTCGTCACGGGGTACGAGGGCGATCGACTCACGGAGTTTTTGAATCTCTTGTCGCTGCGCCGCGGCATCACTATTCGCCAAGTCGTCAACGAGAAATGGGATGGCGGCAACGGCCTATCGGTGTTGGCAGCCCGGGAAGCGATCGGGGACGACGACTTCCTCCTGCTGATGGCGGACCACGTAGTGGACGTCGCTCTGCTGAGCGGACTCCTCAGCGAACCGCTCGAGGCCGGGGGCGTCTGCCTGGCTGTCGATCGGAAGCTGAACAATTCCCTGGTGGATCTCGATGATGTCACCAAGGTACGGACCCGTGACGGACACTTCGAAGCCATCGGCAAGGACCTCGAACACTACGATGCCTTCGACACCGGATGCTTCCTTTGTTCGTCAGAGCTCTTTTCGGCCCTCGATCAGGCTCGCACGAAGGAAGGCGATGAATCGCTCTCGGCGGGTATTCGCGTCCTGGCCGAGCAAGGCAAGATGCGCGTACACGACATCGACGAGGCGTTCTGGATCGACGTGGACGACGCTCGCGCCGTCGAGCGCGCCGAGCGGGCAATGCTCGCGAGTCTTCCCAAGCTGGGAGATGGACCTGTCTCGCGCCACCTCAACCGACCGCTCTCGACGCGCATCACGCGTCATCTAGTCAAGCTCGATTTTACTCCGAATCAGATCTCGTTTTTTTGCTTCGCGCTCTGCCTGATCGCCGCGGGACTCTTTGCCGAGGGCGGAGCACTCACGCTCGCCATCGGTGGGATGCTTGCCCAGGCGGCTTCCGTCCTGGATGGCTGTGACGGCGAGGTCGCACGCTTGAGGCTAGAGGAGAGTGATTTTGGGGGTTGGTTCGATGCGGTGCTCGACCGCTACGGTGACGCCTTTCTTCTCTTCGGCCTGGCATGGCACGTCTTCTTCGCAGCCCAAGAGAGCCCCTTTGTGCTCTTCGTGGGTTTCATGGCCATCACGGGCTCGTTTCTCGTCAGCTACACCGCCGACAAATACGATGGACTGATGCGGAGCCGATTCCAACAGGGTGAGACTGTCGGAATCCGCATCGGTCGTGATCTGCGAGTACTCGTCATTGCTCTTGGTGCCGTGTTCAATCTGCCGTATCTCGCACTTTCGCTAATCGCAGTGGTGATGAACGTCGAGACCGTGCGTCGCGTCATCACGGCAAGCCGCGGGCAAGTCGACGAGTAGTGCCCGAAGTCGAGCCACTGGCGCAGGTCCGAGTGAGAATCAGCGAGTTGATTGCCGGTTCTGCAGTCCCCGAGGATCCAATTCACTCCACCAACACTCTTGAATGGCTTCTCAAATTCGAGCCCGATGCCGACGAAGCTCTCCAGCTCGCCGCGCTCGGCCATGACATCGATCGCGCACAGGAAGCGAGCAAGGTACTCCGTGCCGATTTTTCCGATTACGACGACTTCAAGGCCGCCCATGCAAGGCACAGTGCCGAGATCTTGATCGAAATCCTTCGGCAATGCCGAGTTGGAGACCCCAGTCTCGCGGACGAACTCTACCGCCTGGTCTGCCTCCACGAGGTGGGAGGAGACGCGCGCTCGGATCTGCTGGTCGATGTGGATAGCCTCTCATACTTCGACGTGAACCTGACCCTCTATCGTGACCGGAATAGCCGCGAAGAAACACTTCGGCGCTGTGTCTGGGGTTACCGACGACTCTCCGAACGGGCAAGGGTCATCGCGTCACAACTCTATCCGCACGGCGATGAGCTGGCGCTGCTGATCGAGGAGGCCGCGGTTCAAGCCGATCAATGAAAGGATCCACGATTGTAGAGGCTCCGCTGCGCGCTCATACCAAGGGTATTGCGGAATGGAACGCCGGTTAGCGCCTCGCCGCCCACTCGCAGCCATGTGAAAAGCCGCGAGGTGGTCGCTCGGGCTCCATGAAGATGGTGATCGGAAGAAGAATCGTGTCCATCGCTGCGCTTACGGGTAGATCCATCAGGAAAACGACCTTTCCATCGAAAGGTAGCCAGCTCACATGATCCTGGAAGTAACGCACGCCCGAATAGACTCCGGGGCATCCTTCGTTCCACGAACGCGCCGTCTGACAGCTAACAAGACTACTCAATGCCGCCAGGAAGAGAAGTCCGATCAACCGCATCATACAGCTCCCAATGCTTGATTCTCCAAGTCGGAGACGAGGTTTCACGGCCCTGACCCGGCGCAGATTACGGCACCGAGTATAGGCCCGGAAGCGTCGGCATACTTGGCGACGCGTCCGGTCGATCGTGCGAAAGCTCAAATCGCACCCGAGAGCCTCACTGTGGCAGGAGCATGAGGTGTTTTGGTGCCAGACCTTGCACCACCGCTTGCGTTCCGGCTGCCTAAGCCGTCCGGCATAGGACGGATTGGATTTCGAGTGGCCAATTCCAACTCGTCCGGAGATGCCTCACTTTCTTTTCCAAGCTCGCCACCTCGGACCCGACTCGGTCTCTCTCGATTCGATTCGCGATGCGGGCTAGGAATCACACGCCAGAGCTTGGTATGCACCGTTTCAATGCAGACATCGTCTTTCATTCCTCAACTCATTCATCGTTCGAGAGCACAAGAAAGTTGATCCGCCTCCATCTGTTCAGTGCCGCCTGTCTTACCAGCCCTCCAGGTCGGACTCTCTGGTCTTTCGGAGCAAGGACGGGTGACTCGTCCACCGTTGTCTCCTTCGTGGGATTTCGGCTCATCGAGGGCGGCCGGATCATGAAGGTGGATCAGCAATAGCGCTGAAAAGGCGATTGTCGCAATGCACGGTATGATGCGGGCCTTGCTGGCGCGGTCGTTTCCGTGACATTCGTACTCAGCCATCGGGCTGGAAATCCGCCGGCGCCCAACGAAGGTCGCGGCAGGCTCTGACTGTCGCACAGGAGGCTGGAGTGACGGAGAATTGGTCGAATGTGTTGGCGTACCCCGTATTGGGAGCGCCGCTCTGGACGTATGGCGCACTACTCGCCACGTTCGCGGCAACGGACCTGGTTTACCGCATCTTCATGCGGCTTCTGAAATCGAGGTGGCTCCTCACGCTCACCCAGAATCAGCCCGAACTCTACGAGTCGATCATCGGACTCTTGAAAAAACCGCTGCGGCTACTTCAAGTCACCATCGCAGTCGCCATCGGAAGGTATTTTTTCGAACTGCCCGAGGCGATTGCCAGTCTCGCTTCCAACTTACTCCTGGCGCTCGTGACGGCGACGGTAGCGTTCGTCTTGGTCAAGCTCGTCGACGTGTTGATCGCCGTCCTAAAACCCCGGATCGCGGAGTCCGAGTCGCGGCTGGACGATCAGCTTCTTCCGGTGCTTTCAGTGGCACTCAAGGCGTTCATCCTTGTGATCGTCGGCGCGCTCATCCTTCAGAACTCTGGCTATAACATCTCCAGCCTACTTGCCGGCCTCGGCTTGGGTGGGCTCGCGATTGCACTCGCACTCCAACCGACACTTGCAAACATATTCGCGGCGATCACACTCTTCGTAGATCGTCCGTTCCATGTTGGAGATGGAGTGAGCGTCGCAGGAATCGGGGGCACCATTGAAGGCATCGGGCTTCGAAGTACACGCATTCGAACTTACGAAGGCACGGTCGTCACAATTCCCAATTCAACCGTCGTCAACGATCAAATCGACAATCTTCAGGCGCGTCCCACGCGCCGCACAAACTTCTCGATCGGCGTGACTTATAATACGAGTAGCGAGAAGCTAAAAATGGCAGTTGCAATCCTGCGCGACGTGATGGAGCAACATCCCGGTACCGACACGTCCCGCGCTCACTTCAAGACCTACGGAGAATCCGCATTGATTCTTGATGCCGCTCATTGGTGCCAATTCCTCGATTACGCGGAATATCTAACATGCCTCGAAGAGATCAACTTCGAGATCAAGCAACGCTTTGAGAGTGAGGGAATTGCGATGGCCTATCCGACACAGACGGTTTATCTGGTCAACAATGAAGCAAGTCGTACCTGAACTCCTTTCCTTTCGGAAGTGTTCGGCATGACCGGGGCCGCGATGACTCTTCAGGCAAGATTTGAGAATTTCTTGGGCGGACCGGCAGCTGCCGGATCCCCCATCCCGCCCCTGGACGCTGCCTTGGGGCGGACGCTTCTCGAGCGCATCGATCAACTCAAATGGTACCTCAACCGTTACAGCATGGAGCTCAACTTCCTCCATGGTGCGCTGGGTATCGACGAATTCTTGTCGATCGCGCGAGATTCGGGTTTCGATGGAGTCCAGCTGCATATCAGCCGGAGCGGTCCCCGAATCGGACTGACGGCCGAGTCCGATCGTTACCTCGCAGAATTTGCGGAGCAAGAGGGGACGCGTAGACTCGACCTTGCGCTCGATATCAGCACCATCCGGCGAGAAGACGTCAACGATGCCATCCGTGTCGCGAATGCGATGCAGATACAGACGATTCGCTGTTACTCATCATCTGGCGGAACGATTACGGAGATCATTCGCAACGCGATCGAAGAACTCAAGTATGCGGCGGAACAGGGGTCCAGATCGAATATTTGCTTCTTTCTCGAGCAACACGAGCGGCTCACTGGACCGGAAATCTTGGAGATCATCCACGGCGTTGACGCAGATCGCACAATTGGCGTTCTCTTCGACTTCGCGAATCCAATTCCGGCGAACCGCGATCCTCTTGAGGATCTCCATGTGATGAGAGAGGTGATCCGAGGTGCGCATAGCAAGGACGTAGTCGTTCTTCCCGAAGCGCGTGGTCAACGGTGTATCGGAGTGCGCTTCGGTGAAGGCGATCTCCTCTTACCCAAGATCTATTTTGACTTATTGATGCTGGGAGAAGACAAGCCTCAACTCGAGTTTATAGCCATTCAGAACGTTGTGGGTTACATCGCACCAGCCGGACGACTCAGGGACGAGTCCTCCAATCGCGTATTTCAACTCAAAACGGCTAGCCAGACACCCATGAATACGACTGGACAGGATCAACGACTTGCGCGCGAACGCCTAGACGTGTGTCAACATTTGGAGAGTGCAAAAATACTCGTGAATCAGCTGCGGGGGTTTGCAATCGAGGCAGCAAGCACTGCCGACCTGAGCCCTGAACTCGGTCCCGAGGCCATCTGCATCAGGGCCATCGAGGAAATGGGTAAACAGCTTTACGGCGACTCGGATTCGAAGCAGATCTGGTCCGCGCTTCAAACGACTGATGGATCGGAATTGGAGGGCGTGATGCTCGCTGAGAAAGAAGCAAGAGTATTGCTCAATCTCGCCCGTGAGAAAAACCGAGAATTGACAGAAGGCTGCCGCTAACGAGGCAAATCCCCGTGTGCCGTCGTGCTCGATTCCACGCGTGACTTACGATCGGTTGTGTCTTCTCTTCATTCCGTTGTCGCACCCTGCGTCGTGTCGCCGTAGTGCGAATGGGGCGGATCACGCTGCTTCCCGCCACGCTTAGTGATGATAAGGGCCACCATCTCGGGGGAATCCGATAATTGGGGCTTCCGATTTCGGCCGGCGCTCGTCGGGTCGACCAATCGGCGGATCCTAAGGCTGAGCGTGTACGGGGTTAGTGTTGTCGATAGTTGACGAATTAACAGAGAAGATGCCGTAAATGCTTCTCGTACGGGACGATCACTTGCTCCAGCAATTCCTGGCGAACACTCTCGAACCCGCCGGTTTTCGATATCAGTCCGTCGCGCAATATTTGGACTTTTCCGTTTTTCGAGTCTATTCGATTAAGGCCGACAGTTGTCCGAATCCCGACGTAGAATCAGTCTTAGGTTGAGCAGTGATACCGTACAATATGCACTTCGCTATGTAGCAGGAACGAAATACGGCTTTTCGTAATTCAACACATCGCCTCGTTCCAGGTCGACGTACCCTAACGCGAAGGCAGTCCCGGGCGCTGGTCCGCTCTGGTGGGTCGCTCCATACGGGCGCGCACCTCCACCGGGCCCGCATGGAGGGCCCCCTCGCGTTCGAGAGCCAGTGTGGCCGCGGCGGCGGCGAAGCGCCCACTACGCTCAAGATCGTCTGAGTCCAGCCGTCGATCCAGATAGGCGGCGAGATACGTATCCCCGCAGCCGGTTGCATCCATGACCGTTCCGGCAACGGCGTCGATGTATCGGAAGTTTTTTCCATCGAAGATCATCGATCCCTTGCTCGCGAATGTAACAACTACCTCTTGCGGACCGAGCGCGTGAAGCCGCCCAGCCGCGTCCTCGTGTCCGTTTGCTCCCGATAGGGTGTTGGCTTCCTGCGCATCCACTTTCAGCAGCGAGACCGGTCGCATCAACGCTTCGGTCTCGGCAGGGTGCACCGCCTGGATCTTCTCCCCTTCGGTCTTCCGTACCAGTCCCTGAGCGTCGAGCAAAATTTTGCCGCGCATTCGGACCGAATCCACGAATTCAACCGACATGTCTTGACTCAAAAGCGGGCCCAAGTAAAACCAGTGTGCCTGCACGCTCCCCAGATCGGACGGCGCGAACGGTGCGGCGACCGAAGCCACCCTTTGAATACGTGAGTCGTGACTACCTTTATATTCGTTAATGAACACCGTAGTCTCTGCACTGTCGATACAGTAGACAGTGATACCCTCGCTGCGAAGCTCCGAGAGAAGCTCAGCTTGATCCTCGCGGGCCATTTTTGTGACCACGGCGACTCTACGCCCGAGTCGATGAAGAGCGAGACTGGCGTAATACGCTACCCCGCCAGGCCTAATGCTCCACGAACCGCCGGATCTGATCCGGTCACGGGTGACGTGCGCCACCACACAAACGTCGAACGGTCTAGTGTCAGCGTCCACAAGATCAGCTGACATGTTTCCAGCACCCAACTGCTGCAACGAAGCTAAGAGGCAGCCAAGCCGCCTTCATTTGACGGAAGAATTTGGCGGTTCCGACCTTCACAAAGTCGAGACGTCGCTTTTTTTGGAGGATTGACATCATGGTTATCCGGCTCGGGTTCTGCAAAATGAAGTTCTGATTCAATGTCGCCACCGGCCCTCCAGACGAAAGACCGATCACGACGGGGAACATTACCGAAGGCCGGCGTTGGTGCATGGATATGCAATCGCACCGAATTCCCTGGTCGCAGGCCTCCTGATCACAGGCAGATCGCGAAGGACTCTGGCCGACCGATCTCTGCCATTCGGTTCAGGATGTTGCAGGCGATGACCGCTTCAGCCTCCTGTGACTTGGGATGACGAGCCCGGAGGCGGTCGCCAATGATCGACTTGCACCTGAAGAAGGTGTTCTCCAGGCGAGCCTGCTGGTGATATCCCGATTCCTTCTTCCACTGACGACGCCCGACTTTCCTTACTCGTCTGACCGTGCGATCGCGAGCGCTGGGTCGCTTCGATCCGGTCGCGGTCTTTCTCGGCGGAACGATGACTTTCGCGCCGCGTGCCGTAGCGGCATCGTAGATCGCGATTGTGTCGTAAGCCGCGTCTGCCGTGAAACTTGCAACGTCATCGATCTCATCGATGAGATCGAGAGCGGTTTTTGAATCGTGAGCATCCCCATCCGTCAGGACCTCTGCGACGATGGCGCCAGATCGATCAACACCCAGATGAAGTTTCTTCCAGGCGCGCTTGCCGCGACCACCATGCTTGACAGCGGCCCACTCCCCTTCGCCGATGATGGATAGCCCGGTGCTGTCGACGATGAGATGAAGGCGGCCTTTCGTTGCGGCGAGGCGGAGACCGACATCGACTTGCTGGCTACGGCGGGAGATCGTTGTGTGGCCGGGAGCTTCGAGGTCAAGAGCCATCAGCGACAAGATTGAGCGAAGGAACCCCTCCGCCTGTCGAAGCGGCAATTTGAAGACGAGCCGGAGCACGAGTGCCGTTTCGATTGCCTGATCTGAGAACTTCCGCTGGCCGCCTCGTTTTCCGGATGGTCCAGGCGTCCAAGAGTCTGCGGCGTCCGGGGAAAACCAAAGTGTGATGTCACCTCGTTGCACGAGCGCGCGATCGTACTCGGCCCAGTTGCTCACACGGTACTTCGTCTTGTACTTGGGGTGGACTCTTGAGTTCATGCTGAGAATGTGGCGGATTAGGCCGAAAGCACCGCCAGGATCGGGGCGATTGGCCAATTTTCTCTACGATTCGTGCACCAACGCCGCCGTGGGTCCTCCGACAAAGCGCTGTGGGTCGCGCAGGAGACTAGAAGGCGATCAACAGGTAGACCACGGCGATTCCCAGCTGCATGGCCGCATAAGGGAATGCCAGCTTCACGAAGTCAGCGAACGACAACTGGATCTTGCTCTTGTGAATAATCGTGACGGCCACCAGGGTCGAGGCCGATCCAATCGGCGTGATGTTGCCACCGAGGTTCGCGCCGAAGATCACCGCCCACCAATAGGGCGAGTCCGCCGCGAGATCGAGCCCGGAGAGAATCTTCGCAAGCATCGCGGCCAGCGGAATGTTGTCCGTCACCGAGCTCGCCGCAGCCGACGCAACGAGCAGCACGCCGGGCCCCGTGCTGTCACCCAGCTCCAAGATCGGGGCGAGGCCGAGGCCGATCCAATGCAGCACTTGCGCGTGTTCCATGACGTTGATCACGATGAAGAGCGCCGCAAAGAAGGACAGCAGGTCCCAGTCGATTTCGCGGTAGAAACGGTCGGCGGTCGCTTTGTGCTGGAGCAGCGCAAGGATCGCGAACGAGATCGCCACATATCCCATACCCAGGTCGTTCAGAAGGGTATTCGGGATGGACGCGCTTGCGATCACGACGATGAAGGCCACGAGTGAGACGACACCGAACCAGAAGCGGAAGCGTGAGTCGATGCCGTCGTTTTCGTCGAAGCTGGCCACCAGCCGCAAGGCATCGGCCTGCTCCTCGGCGCCCGCGAGTCGGCGGATGCCGAAGAGTCTCGCCCCCAAGGCGATCGTGAGGACCGTTGTGACGGCTACGTAGGGCACCGCCTTCAGAAAAAAGGTCGCAAAGCTAATGCCTGCAGCGTTGCCAACAATGATGTTCGGCACCGAGCTGATCAGTGTGAGAAGGCCGCCGACGTTCGTGAGAAGGCCTTCGATGAGAAGGAATCCGAGCAACTTGTTCGAGATGCCGAGCCGGCGTAGCGACACGCTGGTGAGCGAGCCCACGATGATCATCGCCGTCACATTGTTGAGTACGGCGGAGAAGACGACCGTCATCGAGCCGTACGCGGCGAGCAGAACGACTGGGTCGCCCTTCGACGCCTTGGTGAGTCGAATGGCGATCCAGGTGAACAGACCCGACTTGGCCGTGACGTCGACGAAGAGAGAAGAGCCGAGGATGATCGCGATCACCCCCCAGTCGATCGCAGGAATGTATATCGGCAGATGGATGTCGGCGTCGCCGACGTGCAGCTCCATCTCTGAGAAGGGCAGCAGCCCGAAGAGCCCGCCCAGCAACAGCAATGCGACCGCGAAGCTGCCAACGATGACGGACTTCTTGGCGTGGAGCTTCTCCTCGAAGGCAAGGCAGAGAATCATCGCGACGAGCAGCATCGCGAAGAAGAGCGAGACTCCGATCGAGATTTCGTGACCGTTCGTCACAGCATCAGGAGCGGGATGGCCCGCAGTTCGACGGCGAGCGAATAGGCCTGTCCGTGCATTGCGAGTTGATCGCCGTCCAGGGTGTTGAGGACGAGCATGTCCACGTGGTGGTCTTCGATCAGACTTTGGTACTCGTGGATGCGGTCGCCCATCGTCACGATCGCCTCGATCTTGACTGTGACAGCCTGCGCTTCGACCACTGCACGGCACGACTCGATGTAATCGCGCGGTTGCTTGAGCAGCTGGGCTTCGATCAGTCCGCGTGCGTCGTCCGTGTCGATCTCCGGAATCCTCTCGATGGCGGCCTGAAAGTGATCGAAACCGCGACGGCTCTCGATGTGGGTGAGCCAGCAGGTGCCGGACGGCGCGGTAAAGCGCAACGCATGGTCGACGAGTCTCGCATCGGCGGTCAGATGATCGGTGATGGCCATGACGCAATCTGTGTTCGCCATCGCGTGTGGCAGAGCGCGTCCCGAGTCGGGGTGGGGGAGCACCAGCACGGGGACGTCGGTCGCCTGGGCGAGGACGTCGAGGTACTCGCCCAGCCCGTGAGGCCATTGCCATGCGCTGGAATGAAGGTGGCGGTACGTCACGATGAGATCGGGCGCCGCCTCTTCGACCTGTTCCAGCAACTGGCCGATGCTCGCGAAGTCTCCGCCGGCCAGGTGGAGCCATTCGGGATCGTCGCCCAACACGGACAGGAAACCGCGTAGTTGGCCCAGCAGTGGCGCCGCCTCGTCATCGCTCAAGTCCGTCACGACCAGTACGCGCGCGAACTCGATGCGCTCGTATTCGTAGACCGGTTTCTCTGCCGACTTGAATACGGACTCGAAGGTGTCGATTCTGGTCATTGCTCGGGAACGCCCGCATCGGATGTTCCCGACCTTCGCTGCCGGCATGACCGGAAACCAGAGACCCTCGTTCTGGCTCTTCTATGGGTTCTCAATAGCGGTCCTCCCGGAATCATTGAGCTTTTCTTTTCAGTGCTCGATGAGTCTACGCTCGATGGTAGTCGGAATTCAGACGAAGAATCAGTCTCGTGTGGAACAGTGACTTCGTGCAGAATGCACGTCTTGATGCGGCACCTACGCAGGTTAGCTACGACCCCGGTCGGGTCGAGGGAGGGCGCGGTGGTCCGTGAGGTCGTGGCCTTGCCTGTATCCCAGCTGCACAGACTTCGCAGTTGTAGTCCCCAACCCGAACCACCGAAACGGCCAACAGAGACCATCGCGCCAACCGGCTCGTATCGCCCCTGAACACGCCCTTCTCTGGTTCGGAATCCAACGACCTCAAGCGCCAACACCCCGCGAATTCGCGGGCTTTTCCGGATCCATCCTCGGATCCGAGCGGGAAGCCTCTGCACCCAGAGCCCGGCTGGCGGCGGAGGGAGTCTGGAGCGAACTCGTCTCAGCGGGCGATTCCCTGATACCGAGGGAAAGTACAGGTAAAATCGTGGAATCGAGGCTTGGATTCGCGGATAAGCGACTGAAATTGTGCCCGTCTTGGTTCGGCCGAGTCTTGGGTCAGGCTCCTAGGCGTCGACGTGGCCTAGGTCGCGGCCCGGTGCCACTCGGTCGCGAACCAGCTGTTTCAGTTCTTTGATGTCCGGAAAGCCGCCGTCTTGTTTGCGAGAAAAGATCGGCTCGCCGGCGAGCCGCACCTCGAACACGCCGCCTTCGGCGTTGGGAATCAGCGTCACGCCACCCAGTTCTTCTTGGAATGTCGTGAGCAGCTCCTGGGCCATCCAAGCCGATCGCAGCAACCATCGGCAGCGCCGACAGTATTCGATCTCTACCAACGGACCCGACATCGCAAACCCTCCCGTCAATGACTGTCATCCTGAGAGTAACGCCCTCGAGGAATCCTTCGATCACACGTCGAGCTGTAGCTTGGCGTTGATGAATGAATTCCGAGCCTTGTAACCAGTCAGAAGGATCCGAATTCCAGAGCCTTCTAGGCTAAGACACAGTTCTTGGTTCTCAGCCAAATCCCTCCAGCACACCGCCAAACGCTGACGGCGAGCGTGCTCTCCAAGCGTTCCGCTCCGCGACAACGAGCCGCCAGGCTCAGCATTTTTTGAATTCAGCTCCTTTGAAAGCCGATTGCCGAGCTAGGGGAGAGATGAGCGTTCGTCCGGTCGTCTGGGAGGGGGTTACCGTATTTCATTCACTCCGTGTACCGTCTGAACATCCATTACTTACAGGGAAATGAAACCATGGCTCCTCTCCAGGACCGTATGATCCGCGCTGCAAAGTTGGACGCCCAGCTATACGAGGAGGTAGAGGCCGATCAAGGGGCGATGCGTGAAGCGATGACCGTCGTCGTATTGTCTGCGGTCGCAGCCGGAATAGGCAACGTCGCAAATGGAGGCCTGTCAGGAATCATCGTCGGCACGATCGGCGCTCTTGTTGGGTGGTATATCTGGGCATTTCTCACCTACTTCATCGGAACGAGATTGCTGCCGGAACCAGACACCAAAGCAGACCATGGGGAGTTGCTGCGCACCATCGGGTTTTCCAGCGCACCAGGCCTGATTCGAGTCTTTGGGATCATTCCGGGCCTCGCCCCCATCGTGTTTGCTGTCGCAGGCGGCTGGATGTTAATAGCGATGGTGATCGCGGTCAGGCAAGCGCTCGACTACAAGAGCACTTGGCGAGCATTCGGCGTTTGCGTGATCGGATGGGTCATTCAGGCCCTCGTCCTGGTCGTTGCCGTTTCGATATTCGGCTCTCCATAGTGTAACCCGTCAGCAGGATTCGGACTCCAGACCCTCCTGAGCTACGAGACACATTCCGGGGTCTGTGACGCCGGCTAATGTCTACTTCGGAAGACAGTATGCGGCGCTGAGTGAATGATCAAAGATCAAGCGAAGAACGATGGAACGAAGAAGGAAGGAGTACCTGGCCCAGAAAGCGGCTTAGGTTGAAACTAAAAACTGTCTCTTAGCAAAAGGCGTCCGTTGTCCAAGTTGGTTTGCCGACGTACAAGCCTACGATTGGGCGCGGCGTGTTACCGTCAATGCTCCTTTGGCGATTCAAGCTACCAAGGAGAGCGTGATGACGGGTCTGGGGCTTTCGCTGGAAGAGGCCTACAAGTTCGAGTCCAAAATTGCCGGGCAAGTTTTTCAGACCGAAGATGCGAAGGAAGGTCCCAAAGCATTCGCCGAGAAGCGCCCGCCGGTGTGGAAGTCAAAATGATCGATCCGCGAACCCCCTGCGTGATCGGCGTAGCTCAGCGCACGTATCGCGCGGACAAAGAGACGACGCCCGAGCCTCTGGAGATGTGGGCCGAAATCTGCCGCGCAGCCGCTGGTGATAGTGGAGGCAACGATGTGTTGGCGGCCTCGGATAGCTTGAGCGTCGTATACAACTTGTCTTGGCAGTACGACGACCCGCCGCGGCGATTGGCCGAGCGGCTGGGATTGCGTGACGGACATCGCTTCTACTCCGGACTCAGTGGCACCACGCCTCAGCAGTTGGTGCAGCGTGCCGGTGAGGCCATTCTCGCCGGTGAGCGCGATCTGGCGGTCATTGCTTGCGGCGAAGCCCTCGACACCAAGAAACGACTCAAGAAGGAAGATGCGAAGCCCGATTGGAGCTTCCGCCCCGCCGAGCGTACGGGCATGCCCTTCGACGATCCCTTCCATCCGGCTGAAATTGCGCACCAGGTCTTTCAGGCTTACCTGACCTTCGCGCTTTTTGATGTAGCGCGCCGAGCGCACCGTGAGCTTTCGCCACAGCAGCATCGTCAACAGCTAGGTGAGTTGCTCGCTCCAATGAGTCGCGTGGCTGCAGCCAATCCCAACGCCTGGTTTCGCCGAGAACATACGCCCGAAGAGATCACTGGTGTCACGCCCGACAATCGAATGGTTTCGTACCCGTATACCAAGAACATGGTGGCCATGATGGATGTCGACATGGCTGCGGCATTGATCGTCGCCAGTCACGAGAAGGCTGACGCATTGGGAGTCCCGGGCGATCGCCGCGTTTACTTACGTGGTTGGTGCTACGCGAAGGATCCTGTGTATGTGTCGGAACGTGAAGAGATGTGGCGCTCGGTGGCGATGGAGGAAGCCGGCCGCGAAGCGATGGCGTGCGCCGGTATCGGGATAGACGACATTGCCTACCTAGATCTCTACAGCTGCTTCGGCAGCTCGGTGGAATTCGCGCAGGATGCGCTCGGACTTTCTTCCGACGACTCTCGCGATCTGACGGTGACCGGTGGGCTTCCCTACCACGGGGGTCCAGGCAACGGCTATCTCACCCACTCCATTGCTACTTTGGTGGAGCGGCTGCGCTGCGATCCTGCGGCCTACGGAATGGTGAGCGGAGTAGGGATGCACATGACCAATCACGTGTATGGCGTCTACTCAGCAACGCCGGGTGACGTTGCGCCTCCCAACGCAGCGGCCGTGCAGGCGCGCGTCGATGCAACGCCACGCCGTTCCATTCGCGACACTGCGACGGGGCCCGCCCAGGTGGCCGCTTACAGCGTGCTTCATAGTCGGCGGGGCCCTGAGTCGGGGTTGGCGGTCTGCGATCTTCCAGACGGATCACGCACCTATGCGCGAGTGGAGGGCGAGGAGCGACTACGCGAGATGGAATCCGCCGAATGGGTAGGGCGCAGCGTGGTACTGCGTGACGGTGGTGACAGCGTGAACCTTGTCGAGGACTAGGAGCCTGCGCGGCACACCGAGCGTTCTGCCGCGCAGACTCCTAGCCATGGGCGAAGTTTGACCGTCAGTCTGACTGACGCGTGTCATTGACTTATGTCAGTCAGCCGTGGCACTGTGTCCGGCATGGCCACTGCCACTGTCATTTCGCCCCGAGAGCAGCAGCGCGAGGATACCCGCAAGCGGATTTTCGAGGCTGCGGTCGACGAGTTTCGACGTGAGGGATTTGCGCTGGCGCGAGTTGATCGCATCGTCGCTGCGGCGGGCGTCGCGCGCGGGACCTTCTACTTTCATTTTCCCACCAAGGAACACGTACTGCTCGAATTGCAGGTACGACACGAGGCGGCGATCCACGCGCGGCTCGTGGCCATGCCGCGACCCCGGTCTGCGCGTCGGTTGCTCCGGCAGATTGCCGACGCGCTACTCGAAGAGACTGAGCAGCAGATCGATCGGCACCTGTTCCGTGAGATCCTGGCACTTCATATCCGTCGGCCCATCGATCTCGATCTCTCGGCGCTGTCCTACCTTTCGACCCAAGCCGTGCAGCAGCGCTTCGCCGACGCCGCTCGCAGCGGCATCCTTCGCAGCGACATGGAGTCGGGCCAACTGGCGGTGCTTCTACTGACGAGCTTCTTCGGCTTCCTTGCCTCCGATGAATCGGACGATGCGCGGCGGGCGAGCATCGATTCCGTCCTCGAAATTTTCCTGCGAGGTATTTCGCCGTGACCGACTCGAGAGAATACGTTCCGACGAAATCTATCCCGATGAAACCCATCCCGACGAAACCCGTTCCCCGGAGATCCGTTGCGCGAAAACCCGATACGCGAGACCTCGTGCTGCCTAATTCCGATCCGCGCAGTACCGACTTGCTAGGACTGGTCCAGCGAGGCCCCGTCCAACGAGAGGCCATCCAAGACCCCATGGAGAATTTCAAATGAGCGATTCCGTTGCAGCAAGGCCATCGCTGTTAGACCCGGCTTTCCACGCCGGCGATCCTTATCCGCACTACCGCGAGTGGCGTATCAAAACGCCGATATTTCGCGATGAAGAGGCGGGTTTTTGGGTCGTTACGCGTTACGAAGATGTGTTGACGCTGTCGAGCGATCCCGAAACTTTTTGCTCGAAACGGGGCGTATTGCCGGCGGACCTAAGCCGCGAAGTGTCCGAAGATATCTCGATTCTCTACATGGACCCGCCACGTCACCGGAAGCATCGGAAACTCGTTCAGCCCAGTTTGTCGCGGCGGCGGGTGGCGTCCTTCGAACCCTGGATTCGCAAGTTGACGCGCGAGCTGCTCGACAAGATCGAGGGCCAGACCGTTGCTGAATTCGTCGAGGCGCTGGCCGTTCCTCTGCCGATCTACGTTATCGCGCGCTTGCTCGGTGTACCCGGTAGCGACTACGACAATTTTCGCAAATGGTCTGATGCCGCTATCGAAGCGGCTACGGAACTCACGGAAGAGAACGCGGCACTTGCGGCTGAGCTTCATATCTACCTCGATGGTGTGATCGCAGAGCGCCGAAAACAGCCGGGAGACGATCTCATCTCACTGCTCGTGCAGTCTGAGGTCGATGGTACAGCACTGAGCGACCACGACCTGATCATGTTTTGCTTCACGTTGCTGGTTGCGGGCAATGAGACGACGCGCAACCTGCTGTCGGCAGGGACTTGGGCACTGGCAAAGCACCCCGATGCACGACGCGCGTTGGCCGCCGATCCCTCGGGTATCGAAACCGCCGTCGAAGAGATGTTGCGTTGGGAGTCGCCCATCGTGGCATTCTTGCGAACCGCCACGCGAGACGTCGTGGTGCGCGAGCAAATGGTACGCGAAGGGGAGGCGCTCCTTCTCGTGTACGCCGCTGCCAACCGAGACGTTGAGGTGTTTGGCGACGATGCCGAGGCCTTCGTGCCGACGCGTTCGCCGAATCCACACCTGGCTTTCGGAGTTGGCGAACATTTCTGCCTCGGCGCGAACACCGCTAGACTCGAAGCCAAAATTTTCTTTGAGGAGTTGCTGGCCCGGTATCCCGATTTTGAACTTGCGGGAGATGCGGTGCGCCTTCAATCGACTCTCGCCCGCGGCCTACTCGAGCTGCCTATCGGACTTTCTTCGAGCTAGGTAGCGCAGTTAGGATTTTCGCTTGAACACCTTGCTCGTCGATAACGTATTCATAGAAATAGTGCTCATAGATACAGTGGAGGAACTCCAGTCATGGAATCAATGATGGCAATGTTGATTGATCGTCCCTACGTGGTTGCCTTTCTGGTGACGTTTCTAGTGATATCAGGTGCCGAGCGTGGTTTGTCGCGGACCCTTTTCTGGTTGGTGAGCGGAACGTTCATTGGCTGGCTGGCCGAGTTCAGTAGCATACACAACGGCTTCCCCTTCGGTTTCTACACTTACTACCACGAGCACTTCCCTCGTGAACTTTGGATCGGCGGGATCCCCTTCTTCGCGTCCCTGAGCTTCTCCTTCCTCACCTATTTTGGTTTTTCTCTCGCCAGCACCTTTCTATCGCCGTTGCGGCGACAAGGTTCCGGGCTCGAGCGTGTCGAGGATCTGCAAGTAACCACGTCAGTCGGGGTGTTACTTTTGGCCGCCGTGCTTACCACGTGGATGGACTTGGTTACCGATCCGGTTTCGCACTTGGGTAAGTATTGGTTCTTGGGGGATCTGTACCTGTACCACACCGAGGGACTCCACTTTCACGTGCCGATCACAAACTATCTCGGCTGGTTGTTTACGAGTGTGTGCATCGTGTTTGTGAATCAGCGCTTCGATGCGTGGCTGAGTCCCCGAGAAGACGGCGCACCTCTGGGTTTCAGATTGCCGTTCAAGCCTCTGTGGACCGTAGGAACCTGCGTCGGTAATTTCCTGTTCATGCTGGGCATCACCGTCTACCTGATGGGCTCGCCAGACGTTCCTGACTCTGTACCCCTCGTGCAGATGTTGATTTCGGGAATCGTCTTGTCGTCGCTGTTCACCCTGTTCTCAGTCGTCATGATCCGCAGAGCAATGCAGCGCGGGCGAGAATAGGAAACCCGGCTCAATGCAGTATCAGCTAGCAGATCTCTGGGAATGTCTTTGCGACGCGGGTCCCGATGCCGCGGTTCTCGTTGCGGGTGACCGACGTTTCAGTAGGGCCGAGCTCGATTCTCGAGCGAACCGACTGGCTCATCATCTGCTCAGCGAAGGCATCGAGTCTGGCGATCGGGTAGGGGTGTACGCCTACAACCGCGCCGAGTGGATCGAGACGTTACTCGCTTGCTGGAAGATTCGCGCAATCGCAGTGAACATCAACTACCGCTACGTCACCGACGAGCTTCGTTATCTTTGGGATGACTCGGACATGGTGGCACTTGTTTACGAGCGCGGCTTTTCCGAGTCGGTTGCTACGCTGGCCGTGGACTTTCCGCAGCTTCGCACTTATCTGATGGTAGAGCCAGGTTTGTCGGTTTGCGTGATCGGTTGCGGGGGGATCGGCATCGCCGCAATCCAGGGGGCGCGTATCTCCGGGGCTGCCGTTATTGTGGCCGTTGATTCCGTGACGGCAAAGCTCGAAATGGCCAAGCGGTTTGACGCGACGCACGCCGTTTTACCCGAGGACCTTAAAGGTGCGAAGCTTGAAGTCACCGCCGGCGAAGGCTTCGACACCGCACTCGAGTGCGTGGGCGATCCACGGACGATTCGGGCTGCCTACGATGCTGTGCATCGCGGCGGAACAGCGGTAGTTGTCGGCATGGGCCGCAGCGATCAGAAGATCGAGTTTGATGCCTTCGAACTTCTGTTCAGCGAGAAGAAACTGCTCGGTTCGTTTTATGGCGGTGCCAACGTTCGCGTTGATTTTCCTCGACTACTGCGCCTTTGGAAGGCCGGCAAGCTAGACCTCGAGGGGATGATCACTCAGCGGATTCGTATCGAAGATGTGAACGATGCATTCCGTGCCATGGAAGCCGGCGAGGTGATTCGCTCGGTGATCGATTTCGATGATGATTTGAGCGCGTCGTCGTCCTCGTCTGGAGCATCGGGATGAATACGGAACATCGTGTTTCGGCGGAGGCCGGGATGATCCCTAATCCGGTAGCCGATGCCGAGTGCCTCGAGGTTTTCGACAAGTCGACTGGCGAGCTGATCGAAACGCTTATCGTCGATGACACTGCGGCCGTAGACGACACAGTAACGAGAGCAAGGGCGGCTCAAGTAAAATGGGCGGCGCTCGCTCCCGCAGAGCGCGCTCGAGCGCTGAAGCGCGCACGCAAAGCGTTGGTCGGTGCGCGCGACGAAGTTCTCAATGCGCTGGAACGAGAGACCGGCAAACCGCGGATCGACGTGGTCGGAGAATTGATGGCGGTCTGTATGGATATCGGCCACTTGGCGCGACGGGCACCGGCGTGGCTTAAGCCGCGTAAGGTCAGTACCCGACCGCTGTTCGGAAAGCGTGGTCGGATTATCGCGAAACCGCGCGGTGTGGTGGCAGTGATCGGACCTTGGAACGCGCCACTTACGCTGACACTTGGCGATGCCATCCCTGCGCTACTGGCCGGTAATGCTGTCATCGTCAAGCCATCCGAAATTACCCCACTGGCGGTAAAGAAAACCGTCGAGGCCATGAGCAGCGAGTTGCCTGCCGATGTTCTCCAGGTCCAGATCGGAAGCGGCGAAACGGGCGCAGCGTTGGTGGATCGAGTCGACATGGTGGCGGTCACCGGTTCCGAACAGACCGGGCGTCGCATCATGCAGCAAGCCAGCGACCGGTTAACCCCCGTACTGTTGGAACTTGGCGGTAAAGATCCGATGATCGTGCTCGAAGATGCAGACCTGGACCGTGCTGCAGGCGCTGCTGCTTGGGGTGGCTGTCTGATGACTGGGCAGGTTTGCATGTCCATCGAACGGATCTACGTCGAGCGGATTGTCGCTGCCGAGTTTAAGCGCAAGCTGGTCGAGCGGATGCAGGCGTTGCGTACCGGGCCAAGTGGTCCAGAGGCGCGAATAGACTACGGGCCGTTTACGGGGCCACGGCAAATCGAAATCGTGGAACGGCACGTCGAGGACGCGAAACTCAAGGGCGCCACGGTACTGACCGGTGGTCGGCGAGCAGATGTTGAAGGCGCGGGAATCTTCTACGAGGCGACTGTTCTAGCCGACGTTGATCACTCGATGGATATCATGACGAAGGAGACCTTCGGTCCAGTGGTGGGAGTGATGGTCGTTGACAACGCGGACGAAGCGATTCGTCTGGCCAACGATAGTGCCTATGGTCTTAACGCCAGTGTCTGGACGCGAGACATTGCCCGCGGTGTCGAACTCGCGAGTCGGCTCGAGACGGGCAATGTCTGCGTAAACGAATGTGTCCTGAGTGCGGGTGTACCGACGCTTCCCTTCGGCGGCGTGAAGGCGAGCGGCATCGGTGCTCGCCACGGGGGTTCGGAAGGATTGTTGCAGTTCTGCGTGCGGCAGTCGCAATTGATCGAGCACCGGGCACGAAAGACTGAGCGTGCCTGGTTTCCCTACTCGACGAAGAGTGCGAAACAGATGGAGCGGCTCATCGCGTTGCTGTTTGGTCGCTGAGGACGGCACCGTCGTCGTCAATCACGCTAGTGTCCAAAGATACGAAACACTCCAAGTTCGCGTCGAGACCGACGGTGAGTCGGAGAACGGTCAACGCATCGATGACCGTGATCAGGCCGTCTCCATTTACGTCGCATTCGCACATTGAGCAGGTCTCGAGCTGCACACCGGCCCGTAGCGTGAATAGCGCGTCGGACACGATCGGCGTGTCGCTGCGACTGATCGGTACGCCCCGGAAGGGGCCACCTAGCCCCGCCGGGGCTTAGTTGTCAGAATGCCTAGTATCGGCGGTGCGGAAAACGCAGCTTGTTTTTCCTATTCTCTCGACGGCGCACAGAGTCCGTCGGGCCTTCGGTTCCTGATCAAAGGCACGAGCTCGATTCGCTTCGGGCAGTTCCATCGACACGCAGTGCCCCTTTCGCGCGTCTCGTGCGCGCAGACAGGCATTCGGGCTTCGCTTACTCCCGCAATTCGACGCGGCATGCGACAATGCAAGCCCCGGCGCCCCGGCCCAGTGGAGACTCCCCCATGCACATCCAGCTCCGGCTCTTCTTGCTGTGCACGCTCCTTCTCGCCGCAGCACCCGGCGCGCTCGCAGACGCGTGGGACGACGCTTCGTCGAGCGCGTCCCGCGACGCTGTCATGTTTCAGGTCGAGAAGGCTCGCATCGTCGGCGATCTCACGAAACTGATTCAGCTTGGGGCGGAAATCAAAGAAAACGCACGCGACGACTATGCGGCCAACTACGACCTGGCGTATCTGCTGTGGCGCCACGGTCAACTCCTTGACGACGACGACCACGACGATGAGCGCCAAGAGATCTTCGAACTCGCCCACGAACGCATCGAACGGGCGCTCGAGCTGAGGCCGGACGACATCGAGGCCCGAATCCTGATGTCCGGCACGCTGAATAGCTTGGCGGGCGAAAGCCTCTTCGCCCGCATGCGACTGGGCCGCCGTTCCTACAACCTGTGTCTCGAGAACGCCGAGCGCGCACCGAAGAACCCACGAGCCCTGATCCAGCGGGGCTTGATGTACCACTTCGCCCCGGAGACTTTCGGCGGTGACCCGGCTGCCGCGCATGCGACCTTTCGCGCCGCATTCGATCATTTCGATCCGATCGAAGAAGGCCCCGGTGCGTGGCCCAACTGGGGCGCGGTGGACAGCGCGGGCTGGCTCGGCCAGGTGCTCGTCAAAGAAGGTCGGATCGATGAAGCGCGCGGCGTGTATCAGCAAGCACTAGCCGCCTACCCCAACGCACGATGGATTCGCGAGGAGCTCTTACCGAAACTCGAAGGCGATGTCGCAGCGCGCGACTAACCAGAGACGAGAGCTGACACGGCGGACAAGAGCCGAAAGGAAACATGATGCATCTCGCAGGAAAGGTGATCGCCGTAACGGGCGCCGGGACGCTGATCGGCTTCACCTCCGGCGCGTTCGCAGAAAGCGTCGCGCAGGCCAACTACAGCTTGGCCAAGGGCGGCGTGGTCTCGTTAGTCCGAAGCGCCGCCGCCGGGCTCCACAAGTACGGCGTCACCGCCAACTGCATCGCACCCGAGACGAAGAGTCGCATGTCGGGCAAGGTGCCCATGGAGTGCAAGATGGGCGAGCCCGAAGACGTCGCGCCCTTGGTGAGCTTTTTGCTAAGCGATCACGCGCGCCATATCACGGGGCAGATCTACTCGATCAATGGAGGCCAGGTCGGCGTCTACAACCAGCCCGCGATAGCTCGCAGCATGGAGAAAGATCAGCCGTGGACCGTCGACGAACTGGTCGAACGCCTCGATAACGAGCTGGGGCAAGAGCAGATGCCGATCTTCGGCTACCTCGACGAGATGCGGAAAGCCGCCACGGCAAAGAAGGCGGGCGACGCGTCCGGCTAAACGCCGATGCGCTCGCCAATCTCGTCGTAGAACACGACCTTCGCACTGCCCCGGTCAAGCGAGCTGCCTAGATCCATCTTGTCCGTGCTGGCCGTGAGCGAGTCGTAGGCTTCCTTCGAATCGACCTCGAATTCGTAGATCGCCAAGTAGCGATGACCGCCTGGGTCGCCTGGCTGCGCGTCCGATAGCTGGAAGCGTTGCGCGGCAACTGCCTTGGTGAAGTCGATGACTTCCGGCAGATGGATCGTGTCGTACCAGTGGTTGAACTCGTCGTCCTTGCCGTCTAGCGCGTTCGTGTAGACCATCATCTTCAAGCGTGGCATCGCGTGGCTCCTTCGTCGGGATTACGGTGAAGCATGGCATGCGGCGACACTTCCCGCCTAGCCCCTGGTTCGGCCCGGCATCCCGGCCGCACAAGGCAGGTGCCGTGCCGTTAGTCCTCGCCCACATCGGGCCGCGTTTCGCTTGTGTTCGGAACCGCTGCGACTCGACTGGAAAGTGCCGAAGAGACCACGCGGAGCGTGCTGAATCGCGGTCGCGACGCCTCACCGCTCGATCGCGAACGGGGGGACGCCGGCATCGGAGAGTCCCCCCCACCTCGGCTCACGAAGCGGCTCGAAACGCCCTCGCGTCAAGCGTCCTGAGCCGGCCGCCGATTGCAAACCGAAACCCAGCCGCGCGCTGCGTTCAACCTCGCAACCCCCCGGATCCGAGGCCCCGGAAGGGGCCACCTAGCCCCGCCGGGGCTTAGTTGTCAGAATGTCTAGTATCGGCGGTGCGGAAAACGCAGCTTGTTTTTCCTATTCTCTTCTCATTCTCTTCTCTTGGAATCTCGGACATCGCAGGCAAACGCCTGGGCATCCTGGCCGCTTTGTTGCAGCTCGCTCGCGATCGATTCGAGACGATCTTTCCTACGCGCCACCAGAGCGACCTTGGCACCCCGCCCAGCCAGTTCCCTGGCCAACGCTTCGCCAATTCCACTGGAAGCGCCTGTCACCAGAGCAACCTTGCCTCGCACGTCCGCCGAGTCTGCCATTGAGGTAGCTCCTTTCATTGCTCTCCGGCACGCACCCGAAGGTCAAACTGATCGCAAACGCGCTAGGCACGCCTCCTGCCGAGGTCATTGCCGACATTCAAAGCTCGGGGAGACTCGTCGCGGCGCTCTGCGGGAGCGTGAAGCACGCTCTCTCCCACAAGACGGCAGGCGTCGACTTGATTATTGCTCAAGGACACGAAGGCGGTGCCCAGACAGGAGAGGTCGGCAGTGTGGTGCTGTGGCCTGAGGTCATCAACGCAGAGTTACCAATACCCGTGATCGCCGCCGGCGGTATCGGAACCGGGGGGCAAATCGCGGCAGCCCTCGCCATGGGAGCCGAAGGCGTCTGGACGGGCTCGCTCTGGCTACTCGTCGAAGAAGCAGACCTCCAGCCCGCCCAGCAGCAGTCGTACCTGCGAGCCGGAACCGGCGACACTATTCGCTCCAGGTCGTTTACCGGCAAACCCAACCGCATGCTACGCAATGCATGGACGGATGCGTGGGATGCGGAGGATTCACCGAAGCCCCTCGGAATGCCGCTGCAGTACGTGGTGACGGCCGAGGCGGTGTCGCGCACTGCACACTATGCCAATCGTTCCCAGGACGTAGCATTCAATGCCGGCGGTCAGGTGCTGGGACTCGTGAACGAAGTGCGCTCCACTCGAGATGTGATCTACACGCTCGTCGAGGAGTACTTCGAGGCCGTCGAGCGACTTCAGAAACTGGCACCCTGAACAAGAGACCCGATTTAGTAGAGAGGAGATAGGATGAGCGATGATCTCGGCACCCCGTACCTGCGCTTCGAGCGTCGGGGCCCCATTGGCTGGTGCACGATCGACCGCCCCGAGGCGCGTAACGCACTCACGGCATCGATGTACTTCGGCATCCGCAAGGCAGTCGACCTGGTGAATGGCGACCCAAAGCTGGGAGCACTCATCATCACCGGCACTGGTGACGTCTTTGCTCCGGGCGGTGAGATGGGTGGACGCCACGACGAGGGTGGTATAAATGTCGGCGCACTCCTGGGCATGGACGTTCTTCCGTTCACGACATTGCGAAACAGCGCGGCGCCGATCGTGTCCGCCGTCAATGGACTCTGCCAAGGCGGCGGGCTGATGACCGCCTTGCTTTCCGATGTTGCCGTGGCGAGCGACCGTGCAACCTTCCGTGCGCCAGAGCTCCTGCGCGGCGTCGCGGATTCCTGGTACGCCGCTGTGCTGCCGGCGCACGTGGGGATCGCTCGGGCTCGCGAACTCGTGCTGACGGCTCGGCGCATTGACGCTGCGGAAGCCGAGCGTATCGGCATGATTGCCCGAGTCGTACCCCACGAGGAACTGCTCGAAACCGCGGAGCAGATCGCCATGCAAATCCTCAAGACCGCACCGATCGCTCGCGCCCAGTGGAAGCGCATCGTCAACGGGCAGTACGGGTGGGTCGACGAGCCCACCATGGCAGCTTCCATCCGAGCTCCCGAGTGTGCCGAAGGATTCAAATCCTTTGTGGAGAAGCGGCCCCCTTCCTGGGTGACGAGTGATTAGCAAGAGCGCCGTAAGGCGAAAGCAACAAGCGAGACGAAACTCACTGGAGTACGAATGATCGACTTCAACCCCCACTCGAATGCACTCCAGGACGATCCGTACCCGACCTATCGAAAGATGAGGGACAAGGCACCGGTCATGCATGTCCCGGAACTCCAATTTTGGGCCGTGTCACGCTATGGCGATGTCCAGTCAGCCTTGCGCGAACCGGGCAAATTCTCATCGCGGCGATCCCTCGATTCAAATGACGGGATGGCGAATGTCCCCATGATCGTAATCATGGATCCGCCACGACACGGCGAACTCCGCTCCCTTCTCAGCCGTGCATTCACTCCTCGCCGTGTAGATGAGCTTGCCGGGCGAATTCGCGAGATCTCGATCGAATTGATCGATCAGTTCATTGAGGCGAAAAGCTGTGACTTGTGGAGAGATTTTTCGGCGCCTCTCCCGACGATCGTGATCGCGGAGTTGCTCGGCGTCCCGTCCGCGGACCGAGATATGTTCAAGGAGAAGTCCACCGCCCTGGTTCAACTAGTGGGTCCCGGGATGAATCTGGACCCAGCCGCTATAGCGTCAAGCTCGAATCCCGTCATGGAATTAGCAGGCTATCTCGCGAGTATATTCGACGAGAAGCGCAAGAAGCCCACCGATGATCTGATGGGCGCGCTGCTTGCGGCCGAGGTGGACGGGAAACGACTCGATCAGGCAGAGTTGGTCGGTTTCGCTGTTTTGCTTCTGATCGCAGGAAACGAGACGACAACCAACCTCATCAGCAACGCCGCCGTTCTGCTCGATCAACATCCAGATCAGCGCCGATATCTATTCGAAGATCCGGCCCGCATCGATACTGCGGTGGAGGAGTTCCTGCGCTTCGAGTCTCCAGTCCAGGGCCTGGAACGAATCGTGACCGAAGAGCTGACGCTCGGAGGAGAGACGCTCCAGCGAGGTGACAAAGTCTTCCTGATGCTCGGGGCTGCTAACCGCGACGAACGGGTGATTCCGAATCCGGACGAATTCAATGTCCAGCGCACGCCGAACCCACACCTCGCCTTCGGCTGGGGCGGCCACTTCTGCCTTGGCGCAAACCTCGCCCGAATGGAGACGCGAATTGCCTTCGAGGAGATCGCAAAGCGCTTGCCCAATTACCATGTGTCGGGGCCAACGGAGCGACTCTACTCGGGAGCATTTCGCGGGCTGCTCCGCGTACCCATCGAGTTCAAATCGTAAGAGCCTCGCTAGCCCGTCTCCGACCAGACCTTCACACCTGCGCGCATGGCCGTGTTGGTCGCCTTGACGAAGAGCACGTCCCGTCGCTCATCACCGAACTCGAGCCAATTGAGTACTGCCTCGACGAGATAGCCGACGACAGCATGTGCAGCCCACTGCAACGCCTCGGCCGGAACGCGGTCGTCCATGGAGTTCTGCGCGGCGCTCACAGCCCACTCTCGCAGCTCTGCCGCATAGGTAGAGAAGAGAGGCTCGCGAGCTGCATGACGCCACAAGAGTCGGAAGCCATCCGGGTCATGCCGAGCGGCGGCCAGGACTGAACCCGCACCAATGCCGAAACCACCGGGTTCCTTCCCGGCTTCGAGTTGGGTGGTGAGCCGGCTGCAGACGCGATCCAGCGTTGCTCTATAGAGCACTTCCTTCGACTCGAAATGACGGTACACGATGATGGGCGTGATTCCCGAAGCCTCTGCGATCTCGGGCATGCTGGTCGCGGCGAAGCCCGCCCGGGCGAATGCGTGGGTCGCACCGTCGAGAATAGATTGGCGCCTTTCGCCGCGAGGCAGTCTGCGCGTCCCTTCTTTGCCCGTGTTAGTGATCGATCCAGCAGGAACCCTTGACATAAGTAAATTATAACATGTACATTTACTAATATACAAGTATGAATTGCCCAATCGATCAAGCAGATTGAAAGAGAGTTGCTCCAATGAAATTCGGGATCTTCTATGAACACCAGGTTCCCAAGCCGTGGGAGGAAGGCGACGAGCGTCGCGTGATGGAGGAGGCCATGTTGGAAGCCGAGCTGGCTGACAGCCTCGGCTTCGAAACCTTCTGGCTCGTCGAACACCATTTCCTCGAGGAGTACAGCCACTCGAGCGCGCCCGAGATCTTTCTCGCGGCGCTGTCCCAACGAACGAAGAACATTCGATTGGGCCACGGCATCGTCCACGCGCTGCCGGCCATCAACCACCCAGCCCGAATCGCGGAACGGATTTCGACCCTGGACTTGCTCTCCGGCGGTCGAGTCGAGTTCGGAACGGGAGAAGGATCGGCGCTGGCGGAGCTATCCGCGTTCGGAGTTGATCCGGAAGAAAAGAATGCGATGTGGGAAGAAGGAGTTCGGGTCGCGCTTCGCTGTATGACGGAGAAGCCCTTTACCGGGCACAATGGGAAGTACGTGACCCTGCCCCCCCGCAACGTCGTCCCCAAACCCCAGCAAAAGCCCCACCCTCCTCTGTGGCTCGCGTGCAGTCGACGAGAGTCTATCCATAGAGCGGCACAGAATGGCATGGGGGCGCTCTCTTTTGCATTCTTCGATCCCGAGGAGGCGCGGGAGTGGGTGGACGATTACTACACCACGCTCGAGCGCGAAGCGGTTCCCATAGGAGACGCCGTCAACCCAAACATCGCATGTGTCACCACATTCTTTTGCCACGAAGACTCCGAGGAGGCCGTGAGACGCGGGGCATTCGGCGCCAACTTCATCGGCTACTCACTCGGTCACTACTATGTCTATGGACGTCACCAGCCCGCGATGACAGATCTGTGGGCAGACTACAAAAGGCGCCGCAAGGAGAAAGGGTACGATCCCGAAGCGGTACAACTTGCCGCAAGCAACCCCGATCAGCTGGGTGCCAAAGTCATGGAGGAAGGGGTCACGGGACTGCGCGGTGCCATGGGGACGCCAGAGCAGGTCCGGGACTACATCCGTCGCTACGAAGATTGCGGTGTCGACCAGTTGATCCTGAGCTGCACGTCCGGGAAGAACAAGCATGAGCACATCATGGAGTGCCTCGAGCTTTTCGGTCGGGAGGTCATGCCCGAGTTCAACGAGCGGGAGGAGGAACGGCAGCGCAAGAAGGACGAGCGACTTGCTCCGGTCATCGAAAAAATCATGGCGCGCAAGCCGGCCAGTGATCACCCCCCTCTCAGCAACCCCGACTATGCCATTACCGCTGGGCCCCGCATGCAAGCCGATCAGGGAGGGTCGGAGAAGTTTCATAACTGGCTCGACAACTACGCAGACCGAATCGCAGGAGGTGAAGATGTCAGCAAGCGACTTCGATGAGCCCCGTCCCCAGGAGGCACTCTCGTGGGTACGAGTATGAGTCCGGTCGAGGTTGATGATTACCTCGTCAGCCAACGAACAATCACCGTGACAACCCTGCGTCCCGATGGATCGCCCGTCGCCCACCCACTGTGGTTCGTGAAGCTTGGAGAGAGCGTGTATATCGATACCCGAGCGAACAGCCTCAAGCACAAGAACATCCTCAATGACCCCCGCGTCTGTGCGATCGTGGAGTCCGGCGAGAGTTATTTCGAACTTCGCGGAGTGCGAATCGAAGGAGCCTGTCGAGCCGTGTCGGACGAAGAGGAAATCCTTCGCGTACAGACAGCGCTCGGGGAGAAGGATCGCGCGTTGGGGAGTGGAATGGCAGACATGCCCGAGTGGTTCTCAAAGAGTCGCGCCAAAAGACGCAACAGGGGAGAACGGGTGATACTCCGGATTCCGATTGAGCGGGTGTACAGCTGGGATTTCTCGAAAGCCCGCAAGCACTACGACGCAGAGCAGACTTCCGATCCCGCCAATTCCAATTCGTAGGATCAGAACGAGTTGGAGAATGCGGCGTCCGAGAGAGGAGACCGAGACAATGAAAATCGAAGACATGATCATGATCAGCGTGGACGACCACGTGGTCGAACCCCCGGATGTATTCGAGGGACGGCTGACTGCAAAGTACAAAGATCGCGCACCTCATATCGTTCACAAGGACGACGGCAGCGACGTGTGGGTCTTCGAAGGCCGACAGATGCCCAATATTGGACTCAATGCGGTGGCGGGCCGGCCGCCCGAAGAATACGGCGTCGAGCCGACCGCCTACGACCAACTCCGTCCGGGGTGCTTCGAAGTCAAAGCGCGCGTCGACGACATGAATGTCAATGGTGTACTGGGGTCGATGTGTTTCCCGTCGTTCCCGGCCTTTTGCGGCCAGATCTTCTACGGCGCCAAGGACAAAGAACTCGCGATCGCGGTTCTTCGTGCCTACAACGACTGGCACATTGACGAGTGGTGCGGCGGCGCCCCAGGTCGCTTCATACCGCTCGCCATCCCGCCGATCTGGGATCCCGAGTTGATGGCCGAGGAGGTACGGCGTGTGGCGAAGAAGGGTTGCCATGCGGTGAGCTTCTCAGAGAATCCAGAGAAACTTGGGCTGCCAAGTCTTCAGCAGCCTCACTGGGATCCCTTCTGGACCGCATGTGCGGACGAGGGAACCATCATCTGTCTGCACTTCGGAAGCGGCCGAGGGATGGTCGCGCCTACGATGGATGCCCCGATGGACGCGGTGATCACATTGATGCCCATTGCGATGGTCGACTGTGCTGCGGACCTCGTGTGGTCGCCAATCTTGCGAAAGTTTCCCGAGATCAAGTTCGCCCTGTCGGAGGCCGGCCTCGGATGGTTTCCTTTCTTCCTGGAGCGAATCGACTTCGTCTACAAGCAACACCGTGCCTGGACCCGCCAGGACTTCGGCGACAAGCTGCCAAGCGAAGTTTTTCGCGAGCACGTTGTGACGTGCTTCATCACGGACCCAACGGGAATCAAGAACCGGCACTCCGTTGGCGTCGAGAACATCACCTGGGAATGCGATTATCCGCATTCCGACTCAACTTGGCCGCGTGCTCCTGAGACACTGATGAGCGAACTCGGTGGCGTTCCTGACGACGAGATCGACTTGATGACGTACAAGAACGCGATGCGCCTCTTCCGCTACAATCCCTTCCAACACATTCCGAAGGACCAGGCGACGGTCGGCGCGCTCAGGGCGCAAGCAGTCGGCGTCGATTTGAGCCTCAAGAGCCATGGCGGACTCCACGCCCGAGATGGAGAAGGAATTGTGACTGCCGGCCAGGTAGCGAGACAACTCGCGACTGCGATGACGACGCTGGATTAGCCGGATCTGCGTACTTGGCGGAGGGCGTAGCGGGGGTGCTGATCCAGTGATCGGTGATTCCCGAATCCAGGAGTAGACTCAATGCACGATCTATTGATTCGAAATGGCACCGTCGTCGATGGGACAGGGAAGCCGCCCTATCTGGCGGATGTGGCTGTCGAGGGGGATCGTATCGTCGAAGTTGGCAATCTGGGTGCCAGTCGCTCCGCTTTGCGCACCATCGACGCCTCTGGACGGATCGTGACACCCGGCTTCATCGATCCGCACACTCACCTCGACGCCCAGCTCTTCTGGGATCCGCTCGCGAGCCCATGTTGTTGGCACGGTACCACGAGCGTCGTGGTTGGAAATTGCAGCGTGACGTTTGCGCCCGTGCGCGAGGGGGATGTCGAGCGCCTGGCCCGCACCCTCGAGTCCGTCGAAGAAATCCCCTATGAGAGCATTCTCGCCGGAGTCCCCTTTGATTGGACGACCTATGGCGGCTATCTCGATAGCCTCGCGGCGCGACCGCTCGGCGTGAACGCTGCCGGTCTGGTCGGGCACGCCGCGCTGCGACAGCACGCGATGGGGGAAAGGGCTGGAGATGAAAATCAACAGCCCAATGACGACGAACTGGACACCATGTGCACCCAGGTTGGAGAGGCCCTCTCGGCAGGTGCGCTCGGCTTCTCGACTTCCCGCACCGCGAGCCATTCCACTCCTGACGGCCGGCCCATCCCGGGATCCTACGCCCTGGACGCGGAACTCTTCGCGCTCGCGGATGTCGTTCGAAAGTGGGGAAAGGGCCTGGTGCAATGGGTCGCCGGATTCGGTGAACGGGATGAAGGTCCCGAGTATCCGCGGGCCAGAGCAGAGGTCGCTCGAATCGCCGAAACGAGTCGACGTTCGGGCCAACCTGTCGTCTTGAGTATGTTTACCCACGAGCTGGTCCCCACCCTTCACCGGATCGTGCTCGAGGAAATTGATCGTGAGAATGCACAGGGGGCAGAGATCCGGCCCATGTTCAACCCCCGTCCTGTTCTCTCGTTCATTGGACTGGGCAACCATTCGCCGATTCGCGGTGCTGCCTGGAAGGCACTCTACGAACGCTCACCAGAGGAGCGTCTCGCGGCACTCGAGGATGTGGGCGTGCGCACGAGGTTGTGTGGCGTCAGGGCCGAATACCAGGCGCGAGCCGCGAACTCCCTCTATCTATTTGGTCCGGAAACGTGCGATTACGACCTCCGTCCCGAACGTCGCCTCGATGCCGTGGCAAAGGCCCGCGGAGAGGACCCCGCCGAAGCAGTCGTCTCCTTGATGCGCGAGACGCGCGGTCGCCAGATCTTCGTTTCCGTCGGAGCGAATCAGGTGCCCGAGGCCGTGGAAGAGGTCTTCTCGCATCCGGGCGTGTTGGTCGGATTGGGAGATGCAGGCGCGCATGTCTCTGGGATCTGTGATGCGAGCATGACGACTTATCTGCTCGCTCACTGGTGCCGCGACCGGGGTGTTCTGACGCTAGAAGAGGCGGTTCGGCGGCTCAGTTCGGAGCCCGCGGATGTGTTTGGCATTCCGGGGCGAGGCCGGATCGCGCCCGGTGCCTATGCCGATCTCAACGTCCTTGATCTCGAGGCGCTTGGGATGGAGGTGCCCGAGTTCGTATTCGACATGCCAGCAGGTGCCGGTCGCTGGACCCAGCGCGCTCGCGGCTATGACTACACCGTTGTGAATGGAGAGGTCGCGGTCGAGCGAGGGCTCCACACCGGGCGATTGAATGGAAGGATCATTCGTGCATGAGTGACGAACTGGAACGAAGCGGTACTTCGCCACGGAACTCCCGAGTCGATGCGAATCACGAGAGATCGAATGCGTCACAGCGTCGCCGAATTGCCATTTTGGCGCCGATGCGAAGCGAGCTTCGGCCATTGAAGTCGCCGCTCGGCCTCAGCCGCTCGAACGAGGGAGCGAAGGAATTCTTCCCCGGAAGGGGCCACCTAGCCCCGCCGGGGCTTAGTTGTCAGAATGCCTAGTATCGGCGGTGCGGAAAACGCAGCTTGTTTTTCCTATTCTCCACCTGGTCAACGCCCGTGATTGCGAGCGCCTCATCGAGTGTCTCGGTCACATCCGTCGCACCCATCGTCGGGCTGAGTCGCCAGGCGATGATGTATCGGGAGAAGTCATCCAAGATCGTCGATAGGGAATACCAACCCCAGTTGATGATGCGGAAATATGTGAAGTCCGTTTGCCACATCTCGTTGACTCGTTTGGTTTGATCTTTGAACTCGTCGGAAGCAGACAGCAACACGTATGCGGGACTCGTGATGAGGTCGTATTCCTTCAGGATGCGGTAAACGCTCCCGGGACGGGGCTGATGTGCCTCGTCTGAGGGCTACTTGTCAGAACACCTAGTATCGGTGGTGCAGAAAACGCTGCTTATTTTGCCTATCCGCAAGGGCTACACCCTGGTTTACGCCGACCGCTTTGCCCCCAACGCGTTTTTCATTCTCGATTCCGAATTGCCCGCGGGCTTTGCCGAGCGGCCGCTGGGGGAGATCACCCCGTGGAACGTTTTCGAGCACGCGGCCCCGGTGGGCGGGCGCCAGTGGGTGCACGTCTAGGCACGAAAGCGCCAACTCGGAACGCAAGCGCAAGCCGCACAAAACCGCATCAGCCCAAACGGCGGGTGGCCACGATATTGATGCTACCGCTCTCGGCCTCGAAGTAGATCTTCGCGTCGCCGCTTTCGAGTTCGCGCATCAGGCCGGCCACCTTGGCGTCCAGGTCCTTCTCCACCGCCCCGTAATCGGTGCCGTCCCGGGTAACGAACTCCTCGGCGAGGTTGCGCAGAGTCTCGGGCGCGAGATCGGCAAACGGCACCTCGATGGCGTTCTCCGTGGGCGGCGCCCCGGAGTCGGGCCGTTCGGAATTGGGCATGGGATCAGTGTGCCTCCGGCCCGGGACGGGGCTGATGTGCCTCGTCTGAGGGGTACTTGTCAGAACACTACCTATCGGTGGTGCGGTAAACGCAGCTTGAAATTCCTCTGCCTATCCGGTTGGCTCCGCTACCGGTGTGCGGAACCCCTAGAGAGCTCGCCACGAGCACGGCCCTCGCGAGAG
>CAWLAJ010000011.1:0-34392 GCA_963854795.1 Deltaproteobacteria bacterium UBA4427
TCGCGACATCAAGACGGCGAATCTCTTCATCACGATGGAACGCAATCTGAAGATCATGGACTTCGGGTTGGCGAAGATTCTCGAGGCGGTGCGCGACAAGGGCGCGACGCTGATCGCGGGCACCCCCTTCTATATGGCGCCGGAACAAGCGGCCGGAAACGTCGCGGATGGACGCACCGACCTCTACGCCCTCGGCGTCACGCTATTCGAACTCTCGACGGGCACGCTGCCCTTTTCGGAACGGGATGTCGCGGGTCATCACCGAGAGACCCCACCGCCGGACGCCGCCGATCGGGTTGACGACTATCCGCGCGCTCTGGCAAATCTGATCCGGCATCAGATGGCCAAGAAGCCCGGGCAGCGGCCCGAATCAGCAACCGTCGTTGCGGAAATGCTGACGGAAATCCTCGCGAACAACTAACGAGAAAGCTCTCGGCACCGCCGCTTAGAGCGTCGTTCGGATCGGCTCCGCGGCTGCGGTTTCTTCCGGCTTCGCGACGGCGGCGGTTGCCTGCAGTTCAGCGAGTTCGCGCGCCGCACTCCGGTGGCCCTGCTCGGCAGCCCGTCCGAGCCAATCGAGCGCTTCCTCGCGTTCGAGCGTCTTCGAGATCCCTCGCGCGTACATGCCACCCAGATTGTATTGAGCCGACGCGTAGCCCTGCTCCGCCGCCATGCGCCACCAATGCTCGGCCTCGGCGGGATCGACATTCACGCCCTGGCCGGTCAAATAGATCGTGCCGAGCATGTTCTGCGCGCCGGGGTGCTGATGCTGCGCGGCCATCCGGTACCAGCGAAGCGCTTTGTCGAAGCTCTGTTCGACGCCCAGACCCTTGAGATAGAGGACGGCCAGGTTGTTGCATCCGTCCGCATCGCCCTGTTCGGCAGCCATGCGGCTCCAACGAAGCGCTTCGTCGTAGCGCTGGATCACGCCGTCGCCGCGCGCATAGAGATAGCCGAGCTGCGCCTGCGCAGGCGCATAACCCTGGTCTCCGGCCAGTCGATAGAAGCGCACGGCTTCGCCGGCATCACGCGGCGTCAGAAGTCCCTCGTCATAGATCACTGCGAGACGATGCTGGGAGATCTCGTAGCCGAGCTCGGAGGCTTCTCGGTAGAAGCTGATCGCCGCCTCGGAATCCGGGTCGACTCCCAGACCTTCTTCGTGGGCTTGCCCGAGACGATGAAGCGCACCCGTATGGTCGAGATCCGCCGCACGGCGCCAGAGGGCGACCGCCATGACGGGATTCGGGGGTCGACCCTCTCCGCGCTTCGACAGGTCGCCTAACATAAAGAGTGCGGGTGCATGGCCGGCTTCGCCGGCGCGAGCCAGCCAGCGACGACCTTCGACCAGATTTCGATTGGCCCCCTCGGCGGTCACGAGCATCAGCCCGAGTTCGAACTCGGCCGTTTCGAGGCCCTGTTCCGCGGCCAGCGTAAACCAGCGCAGCGCTTCCGCCTGATTGCGTGCACTCGCCGAGGCCTCGGACTCGGCCGCAGCGTTTCGATAGAAAAGCCCGACCGCGAGCTGGGCTTCGACCTCGCCCGATTCGGCTCGGCCGAGCAGAGCCTTTGCGGGCTCGCCCGCCCCGAGGCCGCCCTCGCGCATCGCACCAATCTCATTGCAGCCGCCGAGCGCCAGGACGAAAATCGCCGAAGCAGCGATGGCCACCCCTCGCGCCCATTTCGCTCGAAACCGCCCGACCCCGTTTCCTTCGATTCTCATTGCCAACCTCGCTCCCATGACCCCGCCCCGTGCGCCGCCGACTCTGGACGGCGCCTCGTTGCGTCATCGGCGCATTCGGTGAATCGATTGAGTAGGGAAATCGGCTTCGAACGTCTTGATTCGAGCCTTCTGGTCCTGATCGAGTGCAGACCCGAGCCGAGGCTGGGTTCCCGCGGCCGGAATCAGGCTCCTAGGCGGACGGCGACCCGAGACCGGCCGCGGATCGGCAGGCTTCCAGGACCGGCACGGCCAGCTCCCGCGCCCGGCCCGCGCCGATTCGCAGGATCGATTCGATCTCCTCGGGCTTCTCCTCGAGCGCGGCGCGGCGCGTCCTCATCGGCTCGAAATAGTCCATCAAGCGTGCCAGCAGGTCTTTCTTCACGTCGCCGTAGCCGAGCCCGCCGGCGCGAGCGCGCTCGAACATCTCCTCGCGCTCGGCGGTGGTCGCGAACAGACTCCAGAGCTCGAACACCGCCTGTGTCGTGTCCTTGGGATCCTCAACAGGCGACGAATCCGTGACGATCCCCATCACGGCCTTCTTGACCGTGCCCTTGGCCGCGAACATCGAAATCGTATTGCCATAGGACTTCGACATCTTCTGTCCGTCCGTTCCGAGCACGGTCGCGGTCTCGTCGAGGATATATGGATCGGGCAACACGAGGGCGTCCGTCTCGTAGAGTCGATTGAAGCGCTGTGCCATATCGCGTGCCATCTCGATATGCTGCTTCTGATCGCGACCTACTGGTACCAGATGGGAGCCGTAGAGGAGAATATCGGACGCCATCAAGACGGGATAAGTGAAGAGGCCGTGTTCGATGTCCTCGCCTTTGTCCATCGCGGCCTTGTAGGCGTGGGCGCGCTCGAGCATGCCCATCGGAGTCACCGAAGTCAGCATCCAGGTGAGTTCCGTCACCTCGGGCAGATCGCTCTGACGAAAGAGAATCGCACGCTCTGGATCGAGTCCGGCGGCGAGATAGTCGAGGGCGACCGCATGCGTGTTCTGCCGACGCTGCGAAGCATCTCGAACCGTCGTCATCGAGTGGTAGTCGGCGATGAAGTAGAGGACCGTATCGTGTTCGTCCTGCAATGCGACGAACTGGCGGAGGGCGCCGAAATAATTGCCGAGATGGAGATTCTCTCCAGTCGGCTTCGTGCCCGAGAGGACGCGTAGTGCCCGTTTCGGGATCTTTTCATTTTCTTTGCTGGCTTGACTCGACATGCTTTGACCTGGCTCGATGGACTTCGTTTTCGCTCGCTCTGGGTATTCGTCGCGTGGGACTCGAGGTTTCATGTGCCGCGTGCGGTCACGCGAAGTTTCAGTCTTCGACCGGCGTCAACCAATGTTCGAACTCTGGATCCTCGCCTGCCGATGCACGAAGAAAGCGTTCTCCCAACCTGGTCGCGATGGGTCCCGGACATTTTTCGCCGAGTGCTTGACCGTCGACGGATTCGACCGGCCAGACTCCCGCCGTCGTGCCGGTCAGAAATGCCTCCGCTGCATCCAACAAAGCCTCGGGCTTGATCTGCGCCTCGTGAATCGGGATTCCTTCCGCCTTCGCAATCGCCATCACGGCGCTTCGCGTCACGCCATGAAGAACCTTTTCGCTTTGCGGAGTCAAGAGCTGACCCTCATGGTCGACGATGAAGAGATTCGTCGTTGGCCCCTCGGCGAGATGACCATCTTCATCGACGAGAATGATCTCATCGTATCCATTGGCTCGCGCACGCACCTTGGCGGTCATGGGAGAAGCGTAGTTCGCGGAAACCTTCACCTGGGGCGAGACGATGTCGTCGCGGCGATTCGCGCGCACCTTCTCGATCCAGAGTTTTAGATGGCGCGCCCTCTTGGGCGACGGCAGCGGCAATCGAGCCGCGACGTCGACCTTCGGATCGTAGGCGGCGATCGCCACGGACACATGGGTATCGACGGGGACCACATCGATCTCAACCGATGCGAAATACGCGCTCATCTTGACCGCGCTCGCGCCCGGGTTCGCGCGAACCGTCTCGCGAATCGCTTCGCAGAGTACGTAGGGAGTCTGCTCGACTGGAAGCCCCATCATTTCGCAGGAATGGAAGAAGCGATCGACATGCTCCTTCATGCGGAACACGGACACCCCACGGGGCGTATCGTGCACCGACATATAGTCGAAGACGAGCGATCCGCGCTGATGGGAGTGGGACATGACATGAACCGTCGCATCCGCCCAGGGCCCGAACGCCCCGTCGACCCAGATCGACCGATCCACCACGCCTGAACTCCCCGAATCCAATGATGATTTTCCCACGGGCGGGAAGGTATCAGACAACGGGACACCGATACACGGTATTGAGATCGGAGCGGGAATTTCTCTGCAGAGTCAGGAACTTTGAGTGCTTCTCATGAGACCGCAACTCTGGCTGAGAACTCCGAAATCGCCCGTAGTGGCCAGGGTAGTGGCGCAACGAAAAAGATCCAGGGGCCGCAGGAAGGTCCAGCGACACAGCAGAATCCGCGAAGCTTCGCGAACGGTAGATCGCCGCCTCAGTCTCTAGTGGCGGTCGTTACGATGGCATAGCTTCGATTGGGTCGGTACGCGCAGCGGCCTCGGAGGCGGCGAGGCCACTCAGACCGAGGCCCATCAACACTGCTCCGCCCGGCTCCGGTACAGGCGTAAACGTGTAGGGAACTTCGATATCCAGTGTTCTTTGATCGGACGCGTCAACCGGGGTAGACCCAGAGTGACCACCCCGCGCACCTGCTTCTGTAGTGAAGTTGAAGTCGATTGGACTTGTCCCGATGAAATTATTCGTAACGGGATTGGGAGAAGCTATCCCAATGAAGAACGTCCGACTTGGTACCTAATTATCATACGGTCTCTTAGCAAAGAGCCATCCTTGTCCAGAATGTTTTGCCGAAGACAATGAAGACAATGTGAATGTGTGAACCGCTCCCTCCCTTCCGGCGGGTAGTTCGTAGATGTGGAGTTTCGCGCCGTACGGGCCCGATGGGGTCGGGATCCAGTTGCTGGTTCCTAAAGCCGGCGGCGAGTGCTGGAGGTAGAGCCTCAGGGAGCCGTCGGCCTCATAGACCAAGGCCTCGCACCAATCGCCGGAGCTGTAGTGTACGGACCATGTCGCGATCGACGGCGGGCGATATATGGAGACCGACCAGAAATCGTAGACCGGCGGGAGGTTCCCCGCTTCGAAATCAAGTAGGTACGACGATTCGAAATCAAGTCGGCACCTCCCCGTACCGTGGGTATCGATTGCAGGAAGGCTTGTCTCGTTGTACGGCACTTTTGATAACCCTCGCACCCCTTAGTTGCTCGTGAGATTCACATGGGGTTGCTGGTGAGATGCACAACTGGCCACCTTTGTTCCTGGGCTTGCCAGGCCCGAACGAGGCTGCACCCTTTTCCGATCACATCGCTAGGCAGGTGATGTTTTTGTGTACAATCGGAACAAACCGGACGGCTTATGACTCGTATTTCCAACATGGGCGGAGTGGCCCAAAATGAAGAGAATTTCGAGGAGCTCGTGAAAGAGCACTATCGAGCGCTGTATCGATTCGCCTTTACGCTGGCGGGCACGGAGTCCGAGGCCTCTGATCTGACTCAACAGACGTTCTGCATCTGGGGCGAGAAGGGCCATCAGCTGCGGAATGGAGCGAAAGCCAAGGCGTGGCTCTTCACCACGCTCAATCGCGAGTTCCTGAAGGGGAAACGACGGCTGGCCAGCTTCCCGGAGCGCGAGTTCGATGAAGAGCTTGGTGATATGCCGAACCTGTCCCCTGCGCTCGTTCGCAGCCTGGATTCGCAGCTGATCGTGAAAGCGCTGGGGCAGTTGGACTCGGTGTACCAGACGTCGCTTGCGCTGTTCTATCTCGAAGATCATTCATACCGGGAGATCGCCTCGATACTGGAGATTCCGATCGGAACCGTCAAATCTCGGATCGCCAGAGGCAAGGGACTACTCGAAAAGTCGCTAAGCAAAAAGCACAAGGACTTGGTAGTGGGAAATGGATAGTCACGAAGCAAAAGAGATCCTGTTGTCGGTTCGCGTGATCGTGGACGAAGCGGCCCATCCGCTCGTGGCAAGCGCATTGGAGCAGGTGCATCGCGATCCCGAGCTGGCGAGCTGGTGGGAGCGGCAGCAGGAAGTCGACAATATTCTCAGCGCGAGCCTCAGGGCGATCGAAGTTCCGCCCTTCCTCGAACGCCGGATTTTGTCCGCGCGACGGAACGTCGAGCCGATCCGATGGTGGAAGATCCTCGCGGCTCCGAAGCTCATGGCTCCCATTGCCGCGGCAGTCGTCGTGATCGTGGGTGTGTGGGTGTGGTCGGTTCAACTACAACCCGCTGCGTTCGCCGCCTATCGGAGCGAAATGGTCGCTGCGGTGTCTGTACCTTACGAGATGGACGTCGAAGCTCACGACTTCGCCGACCTGCGTCGCGGATTCGCCGCATCGGGGTGGCCCTCGGATTATCGGGTTCCGTGGGCCCTACGGTCCACCGAGGTGGAGGGGGGCCTGCTCCAGACGTGGCAGGGCAAAAAGGTCTCCGTGCTGTGCCTGGAAACGGAACGCGAAACGAGCGCCACCAGCCACGGAGCGACCGAAGCGGGCGGAGTGAGTGGCACCGGCCACGGAGCCGACGAAGAGGACGACCTGTATCTGTGGTTGTTCGTCGCGGACCGCTCGGCATTCCCCGACCTCTCGGAAACCGACACCGCCTTGGAGAAGGTGGGCGACCTGATGACGGTGGCCTGGGCCCAGGGCGACAAGGTCTATCTTCTTGCCGATGACGGCGACGAACGCTCACTGCGCGCGTTCCGCTAGGAAGGTGGCGAGCGCGGCCGCGCCATTCGTTGAGCGGCGAGGCCGACCGGGAGCCGATGTAGCATTACTGTCCTGGGCGCTGCCGCGCCTGGGACGCGCACGGCCGCCCGCCGCACATCGAGCTGGCCTGAACCCCGCCATGAAAGCGCGAATGTTGCGGCCGGCCGCCGGCGCCTCAGTGATTTTATCCTGACGCAAGCCCCTCCAGTAGCATCTCAATCCCACGTTCGCGCCACAGCCAATCGTCGAGCGGATCGCTGTCGTGGGGGGGGTGCCATCACTCATTGATCGGGTTCGCAGCCCGGCCGGGGAGTTCCAGAGTACCGTGTTAACCCCTATGGAAATTTATGAAATACCTTCTAGCTTTGCGCCTTTCGATATTTCGCCTGCATGTTCACGATGCTTTCACCCAATGGTGATAAACCCAATGGTGATAAACAGACTCATAACGCTAACTCTGGATGAGCTATCCTGAAGGGATACAATGATTTTTCGGGCCGGCTTCCAGCGACGCTGTGCAACAGTGTTCGCCGTTGCATCGCTACTCGCTCCTGCGCAGTCACTGGCTGCCGAGCCCTCTCCGGGCGAGACGTATCATGAGTCGTCGCACTCGGAGGAGGAGGAGCACGCTGCGGGCGCACTGATATTCCATCAGTTCGTCGGCGAGAAGATCTACATCCAAGGGCAGGGCGAGCTGTATGTCGTCTTGGAAGCCGCCTACGGAAAAGGGAACGGCGAACAGGAACTCGAGCTGGGCGGCGAGCTGGCCATCGGTGTGACGGACCGCATGCAAATCGTGGCCGAGGTGCCGTTCGTGCTCGTCGACCAGGACGACGGCCCGCAGCACAACGGCCTGGGCGATATCACCATGGGGTTCCAATACAACCTCGTGCAGGGGCCCGACTTCTCTTTCGGGGTGCGCAGCGGCTTCGTCATCCCGAGCGGGGACGAAGATCGGGACCTGGGCGGCGGCCAGTTCGTTTGGGAACCGAACCTTCTGGGCGCGCTTCGCGTCGGCCAGAGCGAGATCTACGCCGGCGTCGGCGGTGAGGTCCACACCGGCAACGGCGACCCCAACGCCTTCACGTACACGATCTCCGGCGCCTACCCCTGGCGGCAACTGATCGGTTCTGTCGATCTGGCTGGCACTGTCAGCGGGGACGCGCACGAGATCTACCTGGCTCCGGGCTTGTGGTGGAACGTGGTAGATTACCTTCAAGCCGGTATCGGCGTACCCATTGGATTGACCAGCGACTCGGTCGATGTCCAGATCAAAACGCTCCTCGTGTTCGAGTTCTTCTGACCGCCGCCGAGTTCTGCAGTCGGTACCTAACGCCATCGACCCGAGCTGCTCAGGCACGAGGCTCTGAGCGAGGCACGCTCTGGATGCGGCGTCTGCTCCTCGGTGTAAAATTACAGATCGAGCCCGGACATCCTGCCATCATCTGCCTAGATGTTGGCCAAGGAGGTCCAAATGACAAAAGATCAACGAGAAGATCTATCTCAAACTATTGAAGGGCCTGAAGGAGGCGTCACAAGCGATTGCGGCAGCCCTCGCGAACCGTGGGTTAGCTAGGGCGACGGGAGGGTCACGTGATGCCTCGTAGTGGCCGAATAGTGGCGCGATGATGGTGGGGTGCACGCCTGAAATCGCTCCCCTACTGGGATGATCAGTCGGTTTCTATCCTCGAACCTACGGCCACGAGACGCTTACAAACGGCTCAGCACGCTCCCACCGACTGGGTATCAGACTATTTGCAGGTCGATGCTCTTTTCCCGCCACGTGCGCGTCGCTGGTGGCCACTCCCATGTCGAGCGAAGTCCAATTTCGCCACAGGGAGTCCGACTTGAGCATCGCCATCCGCCGCGCCAGCAACGCAATCGCCACCGCCGCACTTCTGTACAGGGAACTCGCCGTTTCTGCGAGCGACCTGGTCCGACCGAGCACGTACCATCCGTAGACCGGTCGTCGCGAACCGTTCTTAGTCGAAACCGGGAGAGAACTCTCCGGCGATTGCTCGCTTCGTTCGATTCCACAACCCAATCAAGAAAGCCCGCGCGCGCTCCGCGCCGCCGAGGCCCACCACGCAAGTTCGCTGCGCTAGTCCTGAGGCTCCGGCTCGTTGGCCGGCGCGCTACCGCTCTTGAGAGCATTCCAAGCCTCGAGCGTCTCCTCTCGACGTCGAATCGCGACCGAAGTCGGCTCCTGCGTCTTCACCCAGGTGCGCGCCGCCAGAGCAATCGCAAAGAGCAAGGCCGCCGCGGCGATCATCAGAAAATCGACCGGCGCCAGCCCGAGCAGGCTCGGCCGGTAGCTCGTCGTCAAAGCAATCGACTTCAGCACGAACCCGATCAAGAGAGCCGTCCAGCCTGAAAAAAGCATGAAATCGATCAGCGGAAGCACCGGCATCCAAAAACTCCCTCACCGTTCTCGTTCGTCTAGCAATTGCCTGGCAATCCTAATCTGCCAAGCCCCGCGCGGTCAAACCTTTCTTAGGGCAGGCGGCGGATTCGCCGATCCATTTCCCCACATGGCGCGGGTTAGCCCCCGCGCTACATTCTGCGCCCCGACGGCCCCAGGGCCGTCCGCCCCACCGGATTTCGACCCGAATGGACCCGAAAAATAGGCGGTCCAGCCCTCGGAACGACACCCGGCGCCGGGGCCGCCCATCGGTGAACGATGAGTCCGCTCGCCGGCCATGGCCACCGCGGACCCCGTCCACCACCCGGGCCGACGTAGCTCAGCTGGTAGAGCAGCTCACTCGTAATGAGCAGGTCGTCCGTTCAAATCGGATCGTCGGCTCCATATTAGTCCCGCGATTCCGGACGTTTGCGACGCGTTGCCGAGAGAAGCGCGCCGACGCGGCCACGCCATTGGTGCCGCGGGGGGCCGTTTGGTGCCGTGATCGCGTCCGCGAAACCCGCACTTTCCGTCGGCATGAAATGTCCATACACGTCCAGAAGCATCTTCGCCGACGACCAACCACCCGCCTCTTGTATCCACAAGAGGTTCGTTCCCCGAGCGATGTGCAGACTCGCAAAAGTGTGTCTCCAGCCAGCTGCTTCTTCCCCGCCTCGAGAAAGTCCTTGCTCCATCAGTAATAGAGGTTCGAGGCGATGCCTTCTCGCCGACACAAATCCGCGATGCTCGCTTCGCCGCGCAGCCCTTCGAGTACGATCCGGATCTTCTCTTCGGGAGAGAACTTCCTTCGGGTTCGGCGACGGATCTCGCGAACTGCGGCTTCCGTGGACTGCTTGTTTTGCTTCGTCATGAGACACTCCTCGGGGTCCTCGGGACCCCGTTAGATGTCTCTTGGCTTAGGGCCTCTGAATGTCCGAATTCTGCTGACGGGATACAGCAGGATGTCCGGCTCGATCTGTAATTTCACCGGTCTTATGTAAAATGGGTAAACGTCGGGGGGCAGTCCCCCTACAGGGCCAATAAGCAGAGCTATGTCAAACAGGACGGTTCTTGATGGGAAAGGCCCCGTTGGTGGAAAGAGCGAGTAGGCAGCGTATAGGTAGAGAGCATGGAGGATCACCATGTACGGACTCGTGAACCAGGCCATCCGGGGCCTCGTCGAGAGCCGCTTCGGAGAACAACACTGGCAGCAGATTCGGGTCAAGGCCGGGCTCGAAAACGACGTTTTTCTGTCAATGGAACCCTACGATGACGCAATCACGTACAACCTCGTGGGCGCGGCCTCCGAGATTCTCGAACTCGCGCCGGAAGAGGTGCTTCACGCGTTCGGAAAATACTGGGTCCTCGAAGTCGCGAAGAAAAACTACGCCGAACTGATGAAAGCGGCAGGTTCGACCATTCCGGAGTTCCTGGCCAACCTCGACCAGCTTCATAGTCGCGTTCTTGCGATATTTCCGGAACTGCAGCCGCCGTCTTTTCGGACGGTACTCATCGAGCCCGGCAAGATTCGACTCTACTACTATTCCGAAAGAGAAGGCCTCGAGCCCTTCGTGCTCGGCCTGGTGGCAGGTCTCGGAGTGTTCCTTAAGCTCCCCGTGGCCGTCCGACTGGAGGCCTCGAAGGGGGAGGGACGGAGCCACGCTGAATTTCTCGTGACATATTCGGAAAAAGCGATGGATGAGGCAAGCGCGAATGAACCACGCTCTACCGGCTGAGGCGCTCGGCCTAGCGTTCCCTTTTTATTTCGCTTTCGACCGAAACATGATGCTTGTCCAGGTCGGACCGAGCTTGGCCCATGTGAGTCCCTCGATCGAGGTAGGCAGCTCCGTCCCGGAGTGGTTCACGCTGGAACGGCCAAGCATCTCCTTCGATTTCGAATCGGCCTGTGATCATCCGGGACTCGTTTTCTTGCTCGCTTGTAGCCCGGCCGAGGGACTCGTTCTGCGCGGCCAGATGATCCACGACGCGGACGCAGACGTGGTCTTTTTCCTGGGATCACCCAAGGTTTCGAATCTGGAACAGCTCACGTCGTTCGGCTTATCGCTTTCGGATCTCGCTCCACACGACGCTCTGGGCGATCTTCTGATCGCGCTCCAGGCGAAGCAGATAGCGCTTTCCGATGCCCAGGATATTGCGGGAAAGCTCGTAAAGAGCGAGGCCCGCTTCCGCGAACTGATCCGCGCTTCCACCGACATTGTCGCCATCCTGGATGCCGACTCCGTCGTCAAATATGTGAGCCCGGCCGTCGAATCGATCCTGGGCATCTCTCCAGGAGAGATCATCGGGAATTCACTCGTCGAATACATCAACGAGGAAGATGGACTGAAGCTGAACTGGACGCTGAGCCAGCTAGTCGAAGAACCCCTCCGATTGCACCGCCAGCAGTTTCGGTGGAGGAGCCGTCAGAATACATGGGTCACGCTCGAAGCGGTGTTCCGCAATGCGTTCGGGAATCCGCACATCGCGGGGATTGTGGTTAATGTCCGGGACGTAAGCCAGAAGGAAGAACTAACGCAACAGCTGCTTCAGTCCCGGAAGCTCGATGTCCTGGGGCAACTCGCCGGTGGGATCGCCCACGATTTCAACAACCTGCTTTTCGTCATCACCAATTACGCGGAATTTCTGAGGGAAGACACCCCGGTAAGTCACCCTCATCACGCAGATCTGGGCGAGATCATCAAGGCAGCGGAACAAGCGGCGAGTCTGACCACGCAGATCCTCTTGTTCAGCAGAAAAGGGGTCTTGGCCGTGAGTGTTGTGGATATGTCCGTTGCGGGACGAGACCAGGAAGAAATCCTGAGGCGGCTCGTTCCGCCCGAGATCGATCTGCAGTTCCAGTACGACGAAGATCTCGACCACGTCAAGGTGGATATCGCCCAGATCAGCCAGGCCCTCGTGAACCTCGTCATCAATGCGCGTAACGCCATCGCGGAGAGCGGTACCATCAACATCGACTTCGAAAACCAAGACCTCCCAATCGATACGGCGGATCATTTGGGAACTTTCCTCTCTGCCGGTCATTATGTCGTCTGCTCGGTCACCGATACGGGCTCGGGAATGTCGGAAGAGGTCCTCGAGCACGCCTTCGACCCGTTTTTTACCACCAAGGAGATAGGGCAGGGAACCGGCCTCGGGTTGGCGACCATGTACGGCGTGGTAAAACAGCACGGTGGAGGGGTTTTCGTCGCCAGTGAAGTGGGTCGTGGAACGCGTGTTTCAATTTGGTTGCCCCGAAGCAGTGAGCTACTCACGAACGCGGCAATAGAAGCCGCGTCGGAGCCGCTGCGGGGAGGCACCGAGCGTATTCTTGTCGTAGACGATGCGGCTCCCGTGCTGACTCTCGTGGAGCGCGGTCTGGGTGCCCATGGCTACAAGGTGACAGCCGAACAGTACGCGGAATCGGCGCTGCGACGCTTTCCCTCCGAATCTTTCGATCTGGTGATCACGGATATCCTCATGCCCGGAATGACTGGACCGGAATTCGCCAAGGAGGTCCAGAAGCGGGCTCCGGAAACACCGATACTCTTCATCTCTGCTTACGCGGAGGACAAGTCGCTCAGGCCGATTGCCGGGACGAAGTTTCCGATCCTACCCAAACCTTTCTCGAACTCGACGCTGGCGCGGTGGGTACGCCAGATTCTCGACGGAAAAGACCCGTTTGCTGCGACCGAACAAGCAGATCCGCAGGCCACAGCGTGAGTATCCGGACTTCCTTTCGTTGTTCCATTTCGGAGCATTGACCAGCGGGTTGGTGATGCGGGATTGGTGATGCGGGGGTTCCTTCGCGCGGCTTATTTCAACGAGTTCTATCGGCAGCGCTGCCGATCCGCTCCCGGCCCTCGAGGATACTCTTGCGCAGCACCGCTACCCATAGAGCGGATCGGCAATTCAAGCGGCGTTTTCCGTACCACCGCTAACTCCTGTTCTGTTAAGTAGCCCTCAGACGAGACACATCAGGCCCGTCCCGGGCTGGGTCGGATACAACCCCGTGAAGAGCGATGCCACAACTGGCGCCGTGCACGACGAAGTCGACAGCGCGTTGATGAAGACCGCCGAACGCTCGCCCATCGAAGCCAAGAACGGAGCCGTCCGTTTCTCATAGCCGTGGAGCTCGAGGTGGTCCGGACGCAAGGTATCGAGCATTACGAGCACGATGTCCGGCGGCTTGGGGTCGAACGGTGTGCAGCCGAGCGCCACGGCAAGTGTGAAATTACAGATCGAGCCGGACATCCTGCCATCATCTGCCTAGATGATGGCCAAGGAGGTCCAAATGACCAGAGATCAACGACAAATTCATCGAAAGAAGAGAATCCTCGAATACGCCCCCCTGGCAATCCACCGTCGATGGGCAGCTCTAGATCGAATTCACGTCCCGAACGCCGACTATCATGAGGCCCGTCCCGAACCGTGCGCACGCGCCGTCTTGCGCGGGAAGCGGGGCCGACAACGAACGATCTAGTGTCGAGGTTCAGGCGCGTCGGCAAACGCCGACCGCATAAGGACAAGAACAGAAGCCCTCGCCCCGAGACGAGATGAGAGCCGAAAGGACTGAGCAGAACATGGCACTGAAGGACAGCCTACAAAAATCAATGGTGGGACTCTTTCCCGAGAAGCTCGGATTGCGCTTTCTCGAGGCCTCGAAGGAAATGCTCTCGGCCGAGATCGAGGTCACCCGCGACCTCTGCACACTTCCCGGACGCCTGCATGGAGGCGCGATCATGGCGCTTGCGGACACGCTCGGCGCGTACGGGGCGTTTCTCAATCTGCCCGAGGGCCATTCGACCACGACGATCGAATCCAAGACCAATTTCTTCTCGGCTGGCGTGGAAGGCGGAAAGGTCGTCGCGACGGCTACGGCCGTTCACCTCGGTCGATCCACCATGGTCTGGCAGACCCGCGTCGAACGCGATGACGGTAAGCTCGTCGCAATCGTGATCCAGACCCAGATGGTGTTGTCGCCGGGGTAGCCGACGAAGCGAGTACGAGTGAGTCTCCAGATCGGGCTATTTGCATACGATTCGGGCGCTATCGTTGAATGCCACCGCTACCCCGAACTTCCTGGAGCCCGTCCCCCAGATGCAGGAAACATCCTTGGATCCGTCGAGCTACCGCGCGCTGCGCATCGAGTATCTCGACCCGATCCTCAAGATCACGATCGATCATCCGGACAGTCCACTCAACGCCGTCGACGATCTGCTGCACAGCGAGCTTACGCGACTGTTCTCCGAACTGAAACGCGAAGATCGAGCGCGCGCGATCTTGCTGACCGGCGCGGGCAAGGCGTTCAGCGCCGGCGGCGACTTCGCCTGGTTCCCAACTCTCGATGATCTTGGAAAGCTCGAGCATCTCCGCCGCGACGCCAAGCAGATGATCTGGGATCTCCTCGACGTTCCCCTGCCCATCGTCGCGGCGATCAACGGGCCGGCCATCGGCCTGGGCGCGTCGATCGCCTTGTTATGCGACACCATCTGGATGGCGGATACGGCGACGATTGCCGATCCACACGTATTGGTGGGCATCGTCGCCGGAGATGGGGGCGCCGCGATCTGGCCGCTCGCTGTGGGGCCGGCTCGCGCCAAGGAATACCTGATGACCGGGGACCCGGTTCCAGCAGTCGAAGCCGAGAGGATCGGGCTCGTCAATCACGTCGTCGCAGCCGAACAACTGGACGCGGAGGCGATGGCGTTTGCCAGAAAGCTGGCCGCGGGCGCACCACTGGCGATTCAATACACGAAACAAGCCGTCAACAAGGTCGTGAAGAACGCTCTCAATACCGCCTTCGACGCTTCGACGGCGCTCGAAATCGTGACCTTTCAAAGCGACGATCACAAGGAAGCGCTCGCCGCGCTTCGCGAAAAACGCCAGCCAGAGTTCAAGGGACGTTAGGCGAACCCTGAAATCGTGGCGAAGCAAGAAGGAGCAAGACCCATGGCCGAGATCGGTCTCTACGATGCGATGAGCACGCTGCGGGCGGTGCGACGACTGAAGCCTGACCCGATTCCCGAAGACGTCCTGCGTCGGGTTCTCGAAGCCGCAACCTGGGCGCCGACGGGCGCCAACGCTCAACCCTGGCGGATCGTGGTCGTCGAAGACGCTGAAAAAAAGACGGCGCTGGCCGAACTCTATCGTGCCAGTTGGTACGCCTATTCCGACCATCATCGAACGCTCTTGAAGGAAGCTCCCGAGAGGGTGCGGGTTTCGACGGAGAAGATGCTCGACGCCGGAAACTACCTCGCTGACAATTTCGCCCAGACGCCGGCGATCTTGTTTTTCTGCTTCAACCCGAACAACATGACCATCACGGACGCCAAACTCTCACGCGTCTCCGTCGTCGGAGGCGGATCGATCTATCCCGCCGTCCAGAACACCTTGCTCGCCTGCCGCGCGGAAGGACTCGGATGTGTCCTGACGACGCTTCTCTGTCAGAGCGAGGAAAAAGTCCGCTCGCTTCTCGAGATTCCCGAGCCCTGGGGTACGGCCGCGGCCATCCCGGTCGGCTACCCGGTCCGCGGCGGTCATGGTCCGATCTCGCGACGTCCCGTCGAAAAGCTCACCTTCAAAGACACCTGGGGCGCCGCCCTCTAGAAGAACTCCAACGGCGCGAGCGAAACGAGCGCGCAAACCAGAGGAAGAGGAACCACTTTGTATTTCAGCGAAGAGCCAGAACACATCGGCATGCTCCGCGACACGCTCCGGCGTTTCGTAGCGGCCGAGATGCCGAGGGACAAAGTCCGGGAATGGGATCGCGCTCACATGTTTCCGCCGGAATTGTTTCGAAAGCTCGCCGACCTGGGCGTCTGCGGACTGACGATCGAGGAGTCCTACGGCGGCCAGGGGCGTGATCTCGTCGCGGCGGTCGCGGTCATCGAAGAGATCTGCCGCGGCGGTGCGTGCCTGGCCGGACCCTTCATCCACTGCGCCTTCTATGGTGGAATCAATATCGCCGAGAACGGTTCGGAGGAGCAGAAGCGCGAACTCCTGCCACGACTCGCTCGGGGCGAACTGCTCTTCGCCTATGGATTGTCCGAGCCCGAAGTCGGCGGCGACCTCGCGAGTGTGAGTACGACGGCCGAGCGATCTCCGGACGGCAAGAGCTTACGCATCAACGGCTTCAAGCGATGGTGCACGGGTGCGGATTGGGCCGACACCATCTATTGCCTGGTTCGAACCGGGCCCGCGGATGCGCGTTACAAGAACCTGTCCTTCGTGATGATTCCGCCGAACACGCCCGGCATTCGAGTCCATCCAATCGAGCACGCGAATCTTCGCTACACGCTCTCGAGCGACGTGATCTTCGAAGACGTGGAAGTTCCCGTCGAGAACATCGTCGGTGGGGAAGCCGGTTGGAACCGCGGCTGGCAGATGCTCGCCGGCAAGGCGCTCGATGTCGAGAAGATCGAGATCTCGGCGGTCACCTTTGGAATCGCGCAGGCGGCGGTCGAAGAGGCCTGGGAATACGCGGGCCAGCGCAAACAATTTGGAAGGCTGATCGGGGCCCACCAGGCCGTGCGCCATGATCTCGCCGAGGCGCGAACGAAGCTCGAGGCGTGCCGACTCATGCTCTACCGCGCCGCGTGGCTCGCGCAGACGAATCAGCCCTGTTCGGTCGAGACCTCGATGGCGAAATTATTCGTGGCGGATACCGCAGTCGAAATCGGACTGGTCTGTCAGCGCGTGCTCGGCGCCTACGGGCTCGCCGAAGGCCACGACATGGAACGCCACATGCGCGATCTACTCGGCATGCCAATCGTCGGCGGCTCGTCGAACATGCAGAAGAACAACATCGCCAATCGACTCGGGCTAGCCACTCAGGACGCCTGAGCCCCTAGCTGGTAGTGAATGGGTGAGGACCACGCGCGCTCCTGAATCGTCGCCGGCAAATCGGGTCGCGGCGCAACCTCGGCCCGAATCGCGTCCCACGTCGACCAGCGGCACGTCGGGTTTTCGAGCACCCGCGCATAATAGAAGGCGCGCTGCGAGGGATCGAAATCGGGGTCACTCCAGAAGGCCCTGAGTTGACCGGCGCCGACGTCCGTCGAGATCGAGCAATCCGATAGATCGACCCGCCCGCCATTTTCGGGACAACGATGCGTCTCGTCATCGACCGCGCCGCCACCCGAACAGGCGACGTCGTAGACCATTTCGTGGGTCTCGCCTTCGGCGTCCAGCCAGCCCTTGATGATCTGCAAGCGCTGCAAGGGCGCGCCAAGCCCGTCGGCGAGGGCCCAGAGCAAGAAGCCCGGCTCTTCCCCGGCGCGGGCTTCCAGGTTCCCACCCATCGTCACGCCTTCGGCATAGGCGCGCGCCACGAAGTCCGGCCCGGCAAGCAGTTCTTCGCTGAATCCGTAGCCGGCAAAGAAGCGAAGTTGAATGCGCGGACCCGAAGTCGCGAAGGTTTCCTTCCGGCGAAAGGCTTCATAGATGGCCTCCCGGGTATTCTCTTCCGCCCAGACCGCCGCGAGTCCCGAGGCACCGTAGGTGGGCGTCGCGGACTTGAAATAGGATTTGCCTTCGACCTCATCGCCCATCTCCGGCGCGGCGAAACCCAGGACGAAAGCCGCGACCGCGTTGAGCGGGATCGATCCCCGAAGCTCCGGGCGACTCGACAACAGCCCCAACTTGGACACGTAGTTGGATTCATCAAAGGATTCGCCGGCGTTATGCGTATCGCTCGACCCGATTACGCCGAAATCGTAGGGGTTCGTGACGCCCTGCCCTTCGAGCGAAATTCCGCGTCTCAATGCGTCTCGCACATAACTCCCGGCCGGCTCGCTCGGCAGCATCGTCGCCACGCGATAGGGCATGATCTCGAAATCCGCCCATTCGTCCCGCGTCGAAAGGCTGGGATGGGTCTCGGAAGTCCCCTTGATCTGCGTAATCTCGACCAGCGGTTCATTTCGGATTCGCCGCCGCGCGTAGGCATCGTCGATCGGATCGCCGGCCCAATCGACGAGCTTGAACATCTGACCGTTCGAGCCGTTCGAGTTGTGGGGAATGGCGAGGCTCTCGATGCCGCGATCGCGCAAGCCGTCCATCCAGTCCCAGAGTCCTTCCGGGTTCTGAGAATGGAAACGCGAGAAGGGGATGGCCGGAATCTTGTCGCTGCCCTTGAAGATCACATTGCGATGGAGATTGCCGCGGTCGTTTGTCGAGGAAGTGTATTCATAGGCGATGAAGGTCGTGAAATGACCCGGATCGTTGAAAAGTTCGGCGGCCTCGATCGTGTCGCGCCAGGCCGAACGCGTGATTCCGAGAATCTCTTCGCGATCCAGCGATTGATCGCGAAGCCCGACGATCATTTTTGGAAGAAAGGTCCCGAAAGCGCGGATGCGGGGGAGCAAGCTCGTGAGGCCCCGATTGTCCGCCGCGTTCAGATCGTTGAGCGGCCCGGCCACTTCGCGCTTCGAGAAATCCGTCGAGGTATCTGCGGCCGCCTCGACGACACCGAGAAACATCGCGTGATCCGTCACGGCATAGAAGTCGAGGGGTTGGCGCAATTGAAGTTCGAAACCGGCTGGATGTGTAATCGCCTCGCCCTTCGCAAAGCGGTAGGCATCCTGAGGCGAAGCCAGCGTTCCGAATGCGAAGGCGTCAAAGGAAAATTTCGTGTGGACGTGCAGGTCTCCGAAAAGGGCCGTGCGATCGGGATTCGGGGACCATTGGCGATAGTCGAGGATTTCGTCATCGACGTCGAAAATGTCCGTCGACTGGGCGGGTCCGCCCTCTTCCATTCCCGGCCCCGATTCGAGGATCGATTGTGCGGATTGATCCTGGCAACCCGAAAAGATCAACGTCCATGCGATTGCAGCCAGAAGGATCCGTGTCCATTTCATCGATCGATACTCCAAAGAGTGGAAGGCTGGAGCGTCGTGGCTTCGCTGCCATGACCTTGCAGCTTAACCTCGACGATGCAGGTTCGGGACCCCATTTCGAGATCGTAGACGGCGGACCGAAGCGGGGGACTCGTGCCCCGGGCGCCCTCCACGACGCGGCCCAGGACGGGCTCTCGACGTGTTCTGCGTCTGCGCGATCGTATCGTAACATCGGCCCCTTCCACTCGCCGAAAGGTTCCGAATGAACCGATTAGTCCGAATCGCTGCGGTCCGTCCTGGCGATCCCAATCCTGGCGGCAGCCGTCTTCCTGGTTCCCACACTCTGGGGAACGCCCTGGTCGATCGACCATTTCTTCACGCGGAGTTTCGTCGCGGTGGCCGCGGAACATCCGATGCTGCTCTCCTACGCGCGTCCTCTCGAAGCCTATGACCTCGACTTCTATTCGGATGATCTCGAGGACTACTCGGACGCCGGCGCGACGGCAATTCTCGATCAGTTGGCTGAGATCCGCCAAGGGCTGGGCGCCTACGATCGGAATTCGCTCTCCCTGGATCAACAGCTTTCCTACGACGTGCTCGAATGGTTGCTGGAGACCCAGGAAGCAAGCCGCGCCTTCCTCTATCACGTCTATCCGGTCAACCAATTCAATGGCTCGCAATCCGGGTTGCCCGATTTCATGGTCAACATCCATCAGATCGATGACGAACGCGACGCACACAACTACCTCGCGCGCATAGCGAATTTTGAACTCGCCCTCGCGCAAATGCGACAATCAGTCCTCGTGCGGGCCGAACGAGGTTTCCTTCCGCCGCGCTTCGTGTTGCGAGCCGTCGCAAGCGAGTCCGCATCCTTTGCCGACAGTCCAGTTGAAGACAACGTCCTCTATACGAAGCTCGCCGAATCCCTGGACGAAATTGCGGATCTATCTGCAACGAAGTGCGAGGCATTGCTGAGCGAACTCCCCCTGCTGATCCGTGAAATCGTCCAACCCGGCTACCAGCGATTGGCCGAGACACTCACCGACTTGGCCACGGAAGCGAGCGAGGACGATGGCGTCTGGAAGCATCCCGATGGCGAGGCCTACTACCGGTGGGCGCTTCGTTGGCATACGACCACGAACAAGACCGCGGACGAGGTTCACCGGATCAGGCTCGCCGAAATGGAACGAATCCATGGCGAGATGAGTCGCATCCTGGCGAGTTGGCGCGCCATGTCGCCGAGCGCTGGCCGGCGCTGGCCGATCAACTGCTCGACGATGAAGGTGAAATCTCGGGCCGCGTTCAACTCATGATCGGTGGCCGAAACGTACGCTGGCTCCCCGACGGCAGCGCGACGAGGATCGCGGCCGGAGACGTCATCGACATCTTTCCGCCGACGGCGGGGGGCTAGACGACCAGGAGTTCTCGCCCTCGCGCGCGATCTATGTGCCCTTGTCCGCGGTGTTCGCAGCCGATGCAACATCGCTGTCACCGCCAAAGCGCTTCTTCAATCGCAAGAACGGTTGCTCCAGCACGTGCCAACTCACGAAAGCGACGGCGAACGAAAGGCCGATCGTTAGGGCGAGATGCCAGAAATACACCGCGGTTCGCGGAATACCCGGGTTCGCACCGTTCGGCACCATCAGGAAAATCACGATCGGGAGGTGGACGACGTAGAGGGCGTAGCTGTATTTCCCAAAGGTTCGCAACACGCGAGCGGAAAGTAGCCGAGTGACCCATTCGTCGGATGCGGCGACCAGAACGAGGATCAATGCACTGCCAAAGCCCAATGACGCAACGCTGAATCCGAGCGTGAGCGTCAAGTCCGCGCGCAACAGGAAGCCACCGGCCACGAACATTAGCGCGACGACGTAAAGTGCACAGACGCTGCCGACCATTCGAGCGATCGGAACGAATGGCGCCAGACCCTTCGAACCGCGAACCAGACAGGCGATCGCGGCGCCCACAGCGAGGTCATCCATGCGCGTGATCGTCATGATATAGATGGCGACCCAGGGCGCTTCATGAAGGTAGAGTGCTATGCGCAAGCCGAGACAGCCGACGATCAAGGCGCCACACAACCACAACAACCGACGACGGCCCAACCCGAACACCAGCAGCGGCCAGAACAGATAGAACTGTTCCTCGATATTGAGCGACCAGAGATGATTCAGGTTCGGCGCGTTCAAGAATGAACCGCGCGCCGCCATCGCCCAATTCTGGAGAAACGTCCAATAGAGAAATTCCCGATCGTCGTGCCAGGCGAGGTCGGGAAAGGCATCGCGCGGGATCAAATAGAAGAAGATCAGCAGCGTCGCGTAGTAGACGGGCAGGATGCGCAGCGCGCGCCGCATGTAGAAATGGCCAAGACTGCGTCGACCTGGCGACGAATCGAGCAGGATCCCGGTAATCAAGAATCCGGAGAGGACGAAGAAGAGGCTGACTCCCGTCCATCCCGAAATCGCGATCGCATGAATGAACGGAATGGGAACGGCGTCGACCTGGATGTCGAGGCTGTGGAAGATCAGGACGAGAAGAATCGCGATGCCCCGCAAGCCATCGAGGGCGGGAATACGATCTGGACCGCGTCCGTCCTGCATCGCTATCGGGTCGGCCGTCATGGCTTGACTTGATGTGCCCGTCGGGTCAGCCGTTCGATTTCCTTCTGCATACGCGGATTTCCGGCAGTCCGCGGGGCAGCAGCCTCGAGAACGGCAAGAGCGGCCTCGGGCTGTCGATCCGCCAGGAGATTCTTCGCCTGCAGAATGTAGGCGCGCAGGTCGCCGGGCTCCTCGATGATCGCGTCTCGAAAGAAGCCGATCGCGCGCGCCGTATCCCCACGAGCCGCATAGACCCGGCCCGCCAAGACCGCAGCCTCAACCGCCATGTTGTCGACGCTGTACATCTTGGAATCGACACTGAAGTCGCTCGCGAGCAAGGCCACGACGGCGGTTTCCGCCTCACGCAGTCTGCGCAGCTCTAGATACGCGGCCGCCAGGTTCTGCCAGCAGACGACACAGTCTGGATTTTCGCGCGCATAACGGTCGAGTTCAGCGAGTGGACGGTCCTGATCATCTTTCCGAACCGCGACACCATAGAGGCCGATTGCGGCCGCGTGATAGTCCGGCATCAGCTTCAAGGCCGTGCGAAAAGACTCTTCGGCAGCGTCGAGCTGCCCGGCCTTTGCTCGAGCCAGTCCCAGTCGAAGTCGCGATTCCGCGGTTGCTTCGTTACGTTCAACGTGTTCTTCCCAGTAGACCACCTCCTTCGCCGGGTCCTGCGAATCGGCGAAGGGGACCAGAACACGCTGCTCGAGAAAACCGATGGCGACGACGACACCGATGAATCCGCATAGAGCCAGCATTCTTCGAGTCCGCTGGGTCAACGCCATTTAGAGATGCTTCCGGAATTCGGCGCGCCGGACACGCCAGATGAATGAATCGAAGTAATAGTGAAGCAGTCCGGTCGTCGTGTTGAGGGCAAGAATCGCGACCAGCGAAATCTCCTTGCCGAAGGCCGAGAACAACCCATAGAGCACGATCGCGCCCACGTAGAGATGGAGATAGCGGCTCTCATGAATGAGTCGGAAGACGGCATTGCTACGAGTCGGCGTCAGCGATCTGGCCTTGGCGCGATTGTAGAACCAGGCGAAGGCGTCGTATTGCAGACAATGAAACAAGCTCGAGATGGCGTAGCTGAGGTAGCCATCGGAGAGTAGGACATACGAGTAGTACCAGACGCCCAGACTGGTCGCGAAGAGGACGAGCTTGAGTTTCGAAATGGGCAGTCCCGACGACAAGCGAAACTGCAATCGGGCGAGGTAGAGAATGCCGACCAGGATCGCGAGACCGAGCGAGCCCGTTTCGAGCCCGACGACCAGCCAACTCGGAAAGGAGATGCCGAGATTGTAGAAGGAATCGGCATACATATATCCGTAGAAACCGCTGTGAGTCAGGATCGCCGCGAAGAAGGAATAACAGAGCCATTGATCGAGCCGGGCATCGAAGTCCGAGCTGGCCCCGGACTTGACGTCGTAGATCCGCATGAAACCGTAGTGCTGACGGATGAAGTGGAATTGGTCCCAGACGAAGATCAAGGTCAGAAGCCGAGAGTCGAAATAGGTGAGTGCCAGAACCATTGGCGCCACGCACAGGGGGATGGCGAGAAACTGGAATCGATTTCGCGAAAATTCGTCGGGGTCGCCGTAGGCGCGCAGCATCGTTGGCACGTGATGGCCGACGGCCATATAGCCGATGACATAATATTCGATTTGCGCGGCCGGCATCATTTGCGCAACGCCGAGAACGAACGCGACGGCCAATAGCGGGCTCCCGAGGAAGAACACCCAATCGAAGAGTGGCGACGCGATGTATTGGTCGCGCATGGCGATGATCGGCGTCGATCCACCTCCAGGCGATGCCTCCACGCTCTCGCCGGCTGTCGCGCTCATCTTTTCCTCCATCCCGAACCAGAAAGCCCGAGGAAACCCTGACTGTACCCCAGGAGTGATTTCCTGTAGACCGGCAAGATGTGTCGTACTCTTGGCCAGCCGGTTATCGAAGCGGAAAGGATTGGAAGTGTATTCTCGCGCTCCGCTGCTAGGCGTTGTCCTGGTGCTCGTGTCGCTCTCTCCGACGCTGGCCTCGGCGGGAATCGAACGCGGCGATCTTCGAATCAGTGCCGGTCTTGCCGCAGTCTCCTACAAAGACACCGACATCGAATCCGAAGACTTCAAGACGACGACTGTTGAGATTGCATCGGGCGCGCTATTCCAGTTCGGCAAGATCACAGCGAATTCGGTTGAGCTCGGGCTGAAACTCGGCCTCTTCTTCGAAAACATCGAAAGGCCGGCCGGCCACGTCGACGCGACCAGAATCCTCACCCTGCCCTATGTCGCCTTGAATATTCCATTCGGAAAGTCGGACTCGAAGTTCTTCTCGCCTTCGATCGCATTGGGGTATTCCGGTACCTTCAGCGAGGTCGTCGACATCCACTCGGTTCTTCTCGAGCTCGGCGCCGAGGCCAAGTTCTTCGTGGCCAAGGATGCGAGCGTGGATCTCGGTCTCTTCTTTACCTACGAATCCGGTACAGCGGACGCCGGCGGGTTTCGCAACGATCTCGATGTCGAAGGCTTTACGATCGGTCCACGCGTGAAGATTTCAATCTGGCCGTGACCCGAACGCGATGAGGGAGTCATGAGTCAAACCGACGACCCCTATGACTATGTAATCGTCGGCGGAGGCTCCGCAGGCTGCGTCCTGGCTCATCGCTTGAGTGCCGATCCCGGCTGCCGCGTTCTCGTTCTCGAAGCCGGGCGCCCCGATGCCTGGTGGGATGTCTTCATCCACATGCCCGCCGCCCTCGCCTTCCCGCTCGGCAATCGTTTCTACGATTGGGGCTATCGCTCGGAGGCGGAACCGCGAATGGCCGACCGCGAGATCTACCACGCACGCGGCAAGGTTCTCGGCGGATCGAGCAGCATCAATGGCATGATCTTTCAGCGCGGCAACAGACTCGACTACGACGGCTGGGCGAAACAGCCGGGGCTCGAGCGCTGGAGTTACGCTGATTGCCTGCCCTACTTCAAGCGAATGGAATCCTGCGACCATGGCGACGACGCCTTTCGCGGACGGGATGGACCGCTCACTCTCGAACGCGGACCGGCCAGGGGCCCACTCTTCGATGCGTTCTTCGAGGCCGCGCAGCAAGCCGGCCACGGGCTCACACAGGATGTGAACGGCGCGCAGCAGGAAGGCTTTGCACCCTTCGATCGAAACGTGAAGCGAGGACTTCGTTGGAGCGCGGCGCGCGCCTATCTTCATCCGATCAAGAAGCGCAAGAATCTCGACGTCCGCTGTCGTGCCTTCGTCGAGCGCATACTCTTCGACGGGACGCGAGCGGTGGGAGTCGAGTACACCCAGGGAGGAACAACATCTCGGATCAGGGCGCGCGAAATCCTCTGTTGTGGCGGCGCGATCAATTCGCCCCAACTGCTTCAAGTCTCGGGAGTCGGTCCCGCCTCGCTGCTTCGGAAACTCGGAATCGCGGTCGTTCGCGACGCGCCCGGCGTCGGCGAGAATCTCCAGGATCATCTCGAAGTCTACGTACAACATGCGTGTACGAAGCCCGTTTCGATGGCGCCTCATCTGCGTTGGCGTCGACGCCCCTGGATCGGAATGCAATGGCTCGCGGGACGCGGACCGGGCATGACCAATCATTTCGAGGCCGGGGGCTTCATTCGCAGCCATCCCGATCTCGCGTACCCGAACCTGATGATCCATTTCCTACCGCTGGCCATTCGCTATGACGGAACGACGGTGACGCGCGGACATGGCTATCAACTGCATATCGGCCCGATGCTGTCCGAGGCTCGCGGATCGCTTCGCATTCGCACCGCGGACCCGCGCGTCGCTCCGGAACTTCGCTTCAACTATTTGTCGAGTGAGCGGGACGAACGCGAGTGGATCGCCGCGATCGAGGCAGCCCGCAGCCTACTGGGCCAGCCAGCCTTCGCGAAACTCGACGGCGGCGAGCTTTCGCCCGGCCCAGGCATCCGGACGGATGCCGAAATCCTCGATTGGGTGGCGCGCGAAGGCGAGACCGCGCTCCATCCTTCCTGCACCTGCCGAATGGGCGTCGACTCGCTGGCCGTGGTGGATCCCGACACGTTGCGCGTACATGGTCTCGAAGGAATTCGCGTGATCGATGCGTCGATCATGCCTAGCATCACGAACGGCAATATCTACGCGCCGGTCATGATGATCGCGGAAAAGGCGGCGGACGTGATCATGGGTCGAGAGCCACTGCCAGCGGAACCGCGCAGCGAAATTGTCTGACGCGCACTGCGATCGTACCCAAAGGTTGAGCTAGCGTCCCATTTCATGTCGGATGCAGCTTCCTCGACGTCGAATCCAATTCTCGCGCGGATCGGATTGCCAAATACCCTCTCCCGGATTGCCGTCGGTCTGGTGGGGATCTTCGTCGTGACTTCCGCCGTGTATGTCGAGCCGGCGAACGAGGTCCTGCTCGCAACAAAAAATTGGGTCATCCAGTATTTCGACTGGCTCTTCGTTGCCGTCGCGACCCTGGCAGTCGGCGCCGTGCTATTGCTGGCGATCGCGCCCCGAGCCAACGTCCGCCTGGGTCCCCCGGATTCAAAGCCCGAATTTGGCAATCTGGCCTGGTTCGCCATGTTGTTTTCGGCCGGCCTCGCGTCGGGACTGCTCTATTGGGCGACCGCTGAACCGATCCTTCACTGGCAAGGCAATCCTTTTCTGGACGCCGCTGGCGGCGACGACGCCATGGCGATCACCACTGCCATGCGCATCACCGTGCTGCATTGGGGTCTTCACGGCTGGGCGTTCTATGTGCTGGCGGCGCTCGGCATATCGATCTTCAGCTATCGGCATGGGCGACCGCTCACTTTTCGCTCGGCGCTCTTCCCGGTTCTCGGCGAGAAATACATCGATCGATGGCCCGGCCTGACGATCGAGTTGTTCGCGCTCCTGGGAACCGTGTGCGGCGTCGCCACTTCGATCGGGCTTTCCGCAGCGAGCCTGAACGCCACGCTTCATTCACTCCTCGATTTAGAGATCCATCTCTCGAACCAGATCCTGATCATCTTCGGCGTCTGTCTATTGGGAACGCTCTCTGCGATGTCCGGACTCGCGCGCGGAATTCGCAGACTCTCCGAAGTCAATCTCTGGGTGAGCGCGAGCTTGCTTCTGGCGTTCGTCATTCTCGGGCCGACCGCCTTCCTGGCCGGTCTCTTCGTGGACACCGTGATCGACTATGCGCTCCAGTTCATCCCGACCGGAATCTGGCTGGCAAAGACCCCGGATCAGCAAGACTGGCAGGCCTCCTGGACCGTATTCTATTGGGCCTGGTGGCTCGCATGGACGCCCTTCGTCAGTCTCTTCATCGCGCGCATCTCGAAGGGAAGAACGGTTCGGGAAGTCGCCATCGCCGTCATGCTCGCACCGACACTCGTCGTGATCGTCTGGATGACCGTGCTCGGGGGAACCGCCGTGCACCAGGAACTGGCTTCGGCTGGCTCGGTCAGCGTCGCGGTCAATCAGGACTACAGCCTGGGTATCGTGGCGGTGATCGACAATCTGGGTTTGCCCTTCCTGGGTGCGATCCTCACGATCGTCGCGACTTTCCTGCTCTTCACCTGGCTGATCACATCCCTCGACTCGGCCACCCTCGTCATCTGCCATCTACTCGGTGCGCAAGAAACGGCCCCCGCCAAGGTTTTCTGGGGATTCGCATTGGCCGCGGTGAGTGCGACGTTGTTGGCGGCCGGCGGCCTGCGGGCGCTGCAAGCCGCCTCGATCGTCATCGGCTTGCCACTGGCCGCGGTTATGGTCTTGATCGGAGGCGGCCTCTTCTGGAATCTCAGACGACTGTGATCGCTCTCGTCAGTCGAGGGACTCCGCAGTCGGCTCCATTTCTCGAGCCAGATGAATCTGCACCTCTTCCAGCGTCAACCCCTTCGTTTCCGGCGCATAACGCATGACGAGTAGAGCACCGAGAACCGGTCCCACTGCGACGACGGCGATTGCCGCCGGAATTCCGCCGAGCGGCACGATCATGAGTCCGATCGCCATCGGCGTCACGACCTCCGTCACGCGTCCGGCGAGATTCGTCGTCCAGCCATAGCCGGTGGCGCGAATCTCGGTGGGGAAGAGTTCGCTGGCGTAGACGTGGGTCGCCGTGATCGCGGCTCCGAAACTGAACACCGTGAAGAACATCCAGATATATTGTCCGCTCAAGGTCGGCACGTGATAGAGCAGATAGATCGAAACGGCGGCCGCAACATAGAAGCCGGAGCAGGTCCACTTGCGACCCACGCGATCGATCAGGTAGCCGGCCACGAAATGGCCGAGAACGCCGCCCCCGTAGCCCCAGAAGACGATGTCGCCGACTTCGGTCGTCGACAAGCCGAGGTCCTCTCGAGCGTAAATGACCCAGTAGACGGTGGAGGGCGCCGTCACGAGATGCACACAATTCCAGAGCAGCGTGACAATCCATGTGCGACGGCGATAGCGCGCTGACCACGGCATGCCGACACTTTTCCATTGCTCGGCCAATCCGCTCTGCCGCTCCCCCTCTTGCAGACCCGAATCACGATCTTCGCTCGATGCCGTAAATCGTCGCGTCTCGCGCATCCCGATCCGTAGGAATAGAACGAGAAGCAAGGGAAACGCGCTCAGGACGTAGAGCGCGCGCCAACTGGAGTCATCGGGATCCAGCCCGAAGAATCCCTGAATCGCAGCCACCATGCCGACGCCGAGCGCATGCAGCCAATTCGACTCTTCACCCTCACTCAACAAGACATAGGGTTGGATTTTCGCCATCGCCATCACGCCGACGGTCGCCAGACTGGTCAGGATCGCGATCGCGCGGCCGCGCAAGCGAGCGGGATATTCTTCTCCCACGACGATGATGGCGAGCGAATACTCCGCGGTCAGGAAGAGACGCGCGAGCATCTGACAGACCACGAACTCCGACGTACTCGTGACGAAGGCCGTCATCGTGTTGAAGACCGTGAAGCCGACGACCGTCACCATCAACAAGGTTCGCCGGCCCAGTCGGTCCGCCGTCAGCAGGAAGACGAAGGAAAGCATGACGCCGGCACGCGTCGCCCCGCTCACGAAGCCCCATTGTTCGCGGCTGATTCCGAGGGTCGATCGAACATCGGGTGCCGCGAATCCGAACATCGCGTTGTCGAAGCCGTCGAAGAGGGTCGCGGTCGAGAGCAGGAAGAAAAGAAAGACGAGGTATCCGTCGAGCCGGGTTGCTTCAACGTTCTCAGCGGACCCCTGGCTCATGCAAGGACGCTAGCAACGCGGGGCACCCGATTTTCACGCGCCAGGCGCGGCCGTGACGGATTCCGGCCTCGATCGACGCCTCCCAGAAAACTCGAGTGGGATCCTGGATTCGGGAAGATCGTTCGCTAGACTGACTAGTCAGTTCATAACGCTTGAATCCCTGGAAATCGGTGACACCACCTGAAACTCAACCTGAGCCCCCTGAAGGATCTTCGACGCCGCCGAGGCGGCGAATGTCGGCCGAGGCGCGCCGCGAGCAGATTCTGCTGGCCGCGCTCCAATGCTTCGGTGAGAAGGGCTACCACGCCTCGACGATGGACGATCTGGTCCGTGAATCCGGGCTCTCCAAGGGCAGCCTCTATTGGCATTTCCGCAGCAAGGAGGAGGTCTTTCTCGCCCTCCTCGATTCCTTTGCGACCGAAATCTATGGGGACTGGGACGCCCTGGCGGACTCGGACGGAGATGCGATCGAAACCCTTCGTCAGGAAATCCAGGCGAGCGTCGACCGCTTTTCGAACCAGCGCGTGTTTCTGATGGCCTGGGTGGAGTTCCTCAGCCATCCGGCGGCACGCGAGCGCATGAGCGAGGTCTACCGGGTCTCGAGAGCGAAATTGGCGAAGATCATCAAAGCAGGACGTCGAGCGGGCACGCTGCGTCCCGGCACCCCTGCCGAACAGATCGCGGCTGCCCTGGTCGCGGCGATCGAAGGACTGTTCCTACAGTGGCTGGTCGATCCCGACTTCGACCTCAGGGCCAACGTCGATGTCACCTGGGAATTGATCACGGAGGGTTTGCGAACATGATCCGGATTGCACTTTCTTTCGCCGGGCGAATCGGCCGGACCCTTCTGATCAGCCTGCTCTTTCAAGGTGTCGCGATCGCCGCAGATCTGTCGGAATTCAACCTGGAGCAGGCGCCGCCGAACGTCGATGCCCGACAGCTCGCACGGACCGCCGAAGACAACATGCGCAGCGATCGCACATTCTTCAAGGGCGAAATGACCGTCGTTTCGCCGAGACTGACTCGACCACGCGTCGTCGCCTTCCATTCATGGGAGGACAGCCAGGAAAAGAAATCGCTGATTCGAATCGATGCCCCGAGCAAGGACAAGGGCACGGGTTTTCTCAAATTGCATCCCAATTTGTGGATGTACATCCCGAGAGTCGAACGAACGGTTCGGGTTCCTCCCTCGATGATGTTGCAGTCCTGGATGGGAAGTGATTTCAGCAACGACGATCTCGTCCGGGAATCGAGTGAGGTCGACGACTACGACCACCGACTGCTCGGGATCGACACCGGGCAGGGATCGGCCGTCGATCGACGCTCCTACGTCGTCGAATATCGGCCGCACGAGGGTGCTCCGGTCGTTTGGGGCAGCATCGTCGCCTGGCTGGACATCGAGTCCGGGGCGCCTCTGCGCCAGGATTTCTTCGACGAAGAAGGCGAACGACTGCGCGTGATGCGATTCGGAGACTTTCGGCAGATCGAGGATCGCTTCGTTCCGCATCATTGGGAAATGACGCCACTGGACAAGCGGGGCCACAAGACCACGATCAAGATCGAGAAGATCGAGTTCGATCTCGAAATCCAATCGAGCATCTTCACGACCCGGAATCTGAAGCGGAGGGACTGACGTGGGCATCGAAACGCGACTCGCCTGGCGAAACGTCTGGCGCAACAAACGGCGAACCGCGCTGTCGGTGGCCGCCACCGTGTTCGCGATTTTCCTGGTCATCATTTCCGTCGGAATGGCTACGGGCGTGCACGAGAAAATGATCGAAGATGCAGTTCGACTGGCATCCGGCCATGTCGCCATTTCCGGCGCAGGCTATCGCCAAAGCATGACGCTCGAACAATTCGTGCCCTGGGACGGCCGCCTGGAAGAAGTGATCGAGGCCGCTCCGAACGTTCGAGCCTGGGCCCCGCGAATCTCGAGCTTCGCGCTGATCTCGTACGACGATCAGAGTCAAGGCGGCATGGTGATCGGCGTCGACCCGGCACGCGAAAAGAATGTTTCGGAGTTTTCGCAGAAGGTGAACGAGGGCCGATTCGTGAGCGTTGATCCCGGACCGACGGTTCGCGAGATCGTTCTCGGCCGCAAGCTCGCGGATCGGCTCGGTGTGGGTCTCGGCGATGAAATCTTGCTCTACGGCGTCGCCTATTCCCTGGAGACCGCCTACGAACTCTTCACCGTAGTCGGAACGATGGCCCTGCCCGATCACCGACTCGAGCGAAATCTCGCCATCGTCCACATTCAGGTCGCCAGCGAATTCTACGTTTACGAAGATCGAATCACCGAAGTCGCGATCCTGGCCAGTGAAGCGGCGGAGAGCGATTCGCTGCTGGCTGATCTCGAAATCGCTCTCGCGGCTCGTTTCGGCGATCAACTCGAATTGCAGACCTACGAGCAGATCATGCCCGGACTCGTGCAACTGATCCTGATCGACGATGCCGGGATGTACATCACGCTCATCATCCTGATCGTCGTGGTCGGTTTCGGAATTCTCAACACGATCCTGATGGCGATCCTCGAACGCACGCGTGAACTCGGCGTGGTCCTCGCCCTCGGACTCAAGCCGATGGCGCTCTTTCGCATGATCTATCTGGAATCGATGTTGCTTGCGGGCGTGGGGCTGGTCATCGGACTCTCGCTCGCGTTGCCGCTCCTGGCCTGGCTCCACGGCATCGAGGTTCCGCTCGGTGGCGACATCGCAAAGGGGACGGAGCTGTTTGGGATGGAACCGACGCTGACGTTCAAGTTGAACATGATCAACCCGATCGGCTCGACAATCACGATCCTCGTCGTGGCCGCGATCGCCGCCTTCTACCCCGCGCTGAAGGCGAGTCGTGCGCGACCCATCGACGCGCTTCGGAGCCTCTAATCATGTTGCTGCGAATGGCCTGGCGAAATCTCTGGCGCAATCCACGACGCACGATCGTCGTCCTCAGTGCGATCTCCATCGGCATCGCGGGCTGCATCGTCGCCATGGCGATCAACCTCGGCATGGTCGCGGGCATGGTCGACACCGCGATTCGCGGTGGCCTCGCACACTTGCAGATCCATAGTGCGGGCTGGGACGAGAATCCGGAACTGGAAGTCCGCTTGATGGATGGCGGTGCAGAAATCGCGAAGGCCCTCGACGCCACTCCCGAGATCCAATACTGGGCGCCCCGCTTACGGGCGGAAGGTCTGGCCGCCTCGCCGCGCGCCAGCGTCGGGGTCTCGATCACGGGGGTCGACCCAATTCGCGAAGCCGGCGTGTCGATCGCCGCGGATTCGATTTCAGAGGGCCAATGGTTGGGCGAACGCGGGCGGGTCGTCCTGGGTCACAAACTGGCCAGACGCCTGAATGCCGAGGTCGGTAGCAAGATCGTGCTCTCGGTCCAGGATCTCGCCGGGGAATTGACCGGTCAGGCGTTTCGAGTCAGCGGTCTCATTCGATCCGGATCGCGCGAACTCGACGACGGTGTCGTGTTCATGCGCTTGCCCGAAGCTCAGGCGCTCGTGCGCATGGGCGAGTCGATCACCGAGATCGCGATCGTCACATCCGACCGCACGCTCGTGAATCAGATCCAGGCCCGACTGCGCGCAGCGCTGGGCAGCGGACCCGAAATCCGCACCTGGGAACAACTCGAACCGCTGTTGGTCTACATGATCGCGAGCATGGACTCGATGGCCTGGGTACTCTACGCGGCCGTTTTCATCGCGATGGCCTTCGGCATCGCGAATGTCCTACTGATGGCGGTCTTCGAACGCACTCGTGAAATTGGCATGATGCGGGCGGTCGGGATGAGTCGCGCTCGGGTGGTCAGTCTGGTCGTGATCGAATCGACTTTCGTAACGATGCTCGGTCTATTGCTAGGCGTCGGGCTTGCCCTGGCCGCGATCTGGCTGATCGGAGACGGCATCGACATCTCTTCGTTCGCGGGTTCGATCGACGAATACGGGATCGAAACGGTCCTTCGGCCATCGATGCGAAGCCGCGACCTCGCCACCCCCATCGTCATTGGGGCGATCACCGCTGTGATCTCGAGCCTGTGGCCGGCATTGCGTGCGGGACGCGCCAAGCCGGCCGATGCACTCCGGCACGTCTGATGTTCGGAACAGAGCGACATGCAATCGAAGGAGAAACCGGGAAATGATCATCGAAGCCATCGATATCACGAAGGTCTATGACACCCGCGGCGTCAAAACCCAAGCACTCGACGGTGTGAGTCTCGGGCTCGAAGAGGGCGAGTTCACGGCACTGGCCGGGCCGAGCGGATCTGGCAAGACGACGCTTCTCAACCTGTTGGGTGCCCTCGACACACCGACCTCGGGCAAGATCCAGCTCGAAGGCGTCGAACTGAGCGGCCTTTCGGCGGCCGCTCTGTCTGCGCTGCGACTTCGCAAGCTCGGCTTCGTCTTTCAAGCCTATAACCTGATCCCGGTTCTCTCTGCCCGAGAGAATGTCGAATTCGTGATGGAGTTGCAGGGGGTCTCGCTGGCGGACCGCCGAAAGCGGGCCAGTGAAGTTCTCGAGCGAGTCGAACTCGACGGCCTCGGTGACAAGCGACCGCTCGAAATGAGCGGCGGGCAACAACAGCGTGTCGCCGTCGCGCGCGCCATCGCGAGTCGACCCAGCATCGTTCTCGCCGACGAACCGACGGCGAATCTCGATTCGGGCACCGCAGAACGCCTGCTCGAACTCATGGCACAGCTCAACCGCGAAGACGGAGTGACCTTCTTGTTCTCGACGCATGATCCGCTGGTCATGGGAGCCGCGCGGCGCCTGGTGCGATTGCGCGATGGTCGAATCATTCAAGACGAGACGACGACAACCTCCCAGGCGAGCGCGTGAGAACCTGCGCCAGGGGTCGCCGGGCGAGCGACCGGGAAAACCGCGACGACACCCGTTCCGTTTGGGCGCGGATCGGTCTGGTCATCATTCTGCTCTTCGCAACACCCGGCCCTTCCAAGGCAGCCGAGTGGTGGTCGAATGGCGAGGCGAGCCTGTCGGTCGGCGGAAGCCTGCGCCAGATTGCCCTCTATACCCGCCAAACGGACGCCGACGATTTCGCCGACGCGATCGCGGCCGATATTCTTGCGAACGGTCCCACGACCTGCGTCAGCGCTTCGAATTTCGCGAATTGCCCCGCCTTCGACACCGTCGGCGAGCAGGACGTCGGCCAGGGCTTCACACGACTGCGACTCGAAGCAGACCTGAGAGTCACCGAATGGCTCTCCGCCTTCGTCGTCTATGACAACGAGATCCAATTCGGCCGGATCGATACGCGCGAAGCGGCCTTGGGTTCTGGATTTGATTCGAAGTCGTTTCTCCAGGCCGAAGCCCATCTGTCGAGGAGTTCATCACACGATTGGGATCATCGCCTCTACCGCGGCTACGTCCAGATCGAAACGGAACGCTTCGAGCTCACGGTCGGCCGCCAACGGGTCGCCTGGGGCGTCGGCCGACTCTGGACTCCCATCGATCGCTTCAGCGCTCTACTACCGCTCAACCTACAACCGGATGTCACGCCGGGAATCGATGGCATCGATGTACGGTTCAACTTTAGTGGCTTCGACTATCTGCAATTCGTCTACGCGCCCGGGAGCCATCAGCGACGCGAACGCTGGGCTATTCGCCTCCACGGTGTAGTGTGGGACGCCGACCTCTCGGCCATGGGCGGTGTCTTCGAAGGGGCGCCGACCATCGGCATCGACTTCGCGCGCAACCTCTTTCAAGGCGCGATCGGATTCGAGGCCGTCTACACCTCTCCCGAGCGCGAAGTCTGGAAGATTGGAG
>CAWLAJ010000012.1:0-33889 GCA_963854795.1 Deltaproteobacteria bacterium UBA4427
AATTGCGAATCTCGCCGACAGCGGATTCTCGACAGTGCCCGACGTCTGATCGGAAACGAGGGGTTGTCGGCCGTCACCATGCGAAGGCTTGCCCGCGATGCCGGACTGAGCGTGACTACGCTCTACAACCTGATCGGCAGCCGTGACAAGATCGTCGCCGCCGTGGTCGGAGATGCCATCGACCGGATCGACGACGTCCTCGCCCGCGAAGCGCCGCCGGACGACCCACTCGAACATTGCCGAGCGATCGTCACGGTCAGCATCGCCTACATGATCGAAAACGAAGACCTCTTTCGTCCTCTCGCCAGAGAGATCGTCGATCCGAGCGCGGACGATTCCCTCGATGATGCGATCTCGACCAATTTTCGGATCGCCAACCGGGCAGCCGGAATGCAAGCCCGCGCGATTCGCGAAGCGATCTCACAGGGACTCCTGATCGATCTACTCGACCCGGATTGTCTGGGTTCGCAGATCTATCACGGATGGGAAGCCGCCTTCTTTCAGTGGGGCCGCGGCCTCTTGAGCGAATCGGAATTTCGTGCTCGAGCCCTCTACGGACTCTACGTTGCACTTCTCGGAGTCGCCGCGGACCCTGTTCGTCCGATGATCGCCTCGCATCTGCGCGACCTCGATCGCGAACTTCTTTCGACCCAGATAGCGACCCGACTTTCGACCGACCCATTGGACGACGCCTGACGCCCGGCTACAGGACAGAGGAGCGCATCATGGAAAAAGACGAACAGATCAAACAGCTGCGGCTACTCATGGAGCGACTCGACAACGACACGAATGTCGACGCCGGCGGACAGCGGATCTTCGAGACGAGCATCTACACCAGCAAGGACCTCGCTGATCGGGAATGGGAGACATTCTTTCGCGGCACGCCCCAGGTGATCGGCATGTCCGGTGACCTCGCCGAGCGCGGCTCCTTCATGACGCAAAACGATAACGGCGTTCCGATTCTGGCCACCCGAGACGAAGACGGCCTCTTTCGCGCCCATCTGAACGCTTGTCGCCATCGCGGCGTCCTCGTCGAAGCCGAAACGCGCGGCAATCGAACGCGCTTCACGTGTCCGTTTCATGCCTGGACCTACTCGAACAAAGGGGAACTCGTGGGACTGCCGAAGGCCAAGCACTTCGGAGAGATCGACAAGAGCTGCAATGGGCTGATCCCGCTCCCGGCCGTCGAACGCTACGGATTTCTCTGGGTTCACCCGGATCCGAAGGGCGAGATCGACGTCGAAAAGCTACTCGGCGGACTGGCCAGCGAATTCGACACCTGGGGATTCGCAGGGATGAAGAGTCTCGGTTACGACACCTACACGGTTCCCCTCAACTGGAAGCTCGCCATGGACACCTTCGGTGAGACCTACCACTTCACGACACTGCATCGAGATACGCTGGCCGAGAGTTTCTACGGAAACGTCCAGTGTTATGACGTCTATGGTCGCAATCACCGAATGATCCTCTGCATGAAGGCGATCGACGAACTTCGCGATCAGCCGGAAGCCAACTGGAATATTTTGGCGGCCACTCTCCCGGTCTACTACCTGTTTCCGAATATCCAGGTGAACGTTCTGCCCTTTGGTGTGGCGTTGGTGCGCGCGTATCCGGATCCCACGGATCCAGGGAAGTCCACTTCACAGATTTCATTCTACGTTCGGGCGGAAGCGTCCGAGGAACAATACGGACAAATCAAAGAGACCATGCAGGACTTCTCCGGCGTCATTCGCGACGAGGACTACGCCGTGGCAGCGCGTTCCCAATTGGGCGCAAACTCGGGGGTCCTGGATACGGTACGCTTCGGACGAAATGAGCCCGCGCTCCACCACTATCACAACACCTACCGGCGGGAGCTCGGTATGGAGCCCGTTCCACTGCTCGAAAACTAACAAGCAGCCAGACCGGTCCGAATCCGGCGTGACTGCGTGCCTGAGGCGACGTTCATGTCCATGGCCGGCCACATCGTGAGTCTCCACAAGAGCCCAGTTCACGAATTCGCGAAGGCGAAGGCCTCCTCTCTACGTCTGCTCGCAGGACTCGGCGTCGAGGGTGGTGCGCAATGCGGCGAGACGGTTCAACATCGATCGCGCGTGGCCGTCGACCCGACCCAGCCAAACCTGCGACAGGTCCACCTCTTGCACACGGAACTCCTCCGCGAGCTCCAAGAAGAGGGGTTCGCGGTCGGCCCCGGTCTGATCGGGGAGAATGTCTTGACCGAAGGCATCGATCTAATCGGCCTTCCATGCGCAACGAGGCTGCGACTCGGAAGTCAGGCAGAGATCGAATTGACGGGTCTCCGCAATCCCTGCAAACAACTCCATCAGATCGACCCGGCCCTGCTCCCACGCCTTGCGCGCCGTGAACGCTCCGGCAAGCTGACGCGATTGGCCGGCGTCATGGCCATCGTCCTTCGCGAGGGAGAGATCCAGGTCGGCGACCCGATCGAAATCCGCCTGCCGAGCGTTACCCATGAGCCGCTCGCGCTTGTCTAGCGCGTTCTACACTTCCCAGATCTCGTTCGAGGAAGACCACCCTGATGGACCACGCGGACCACGCACTCCTTGTCGAAGCGACCGAGCTCGCCTGGCGCTGGCACGGTCACCAGACGCGCAAGGGCAAGACGACGCCCTACATGGCTCATCTGCTCCAGGTCCAGGGACTCGTCTTCGACTACGGCGGCGACATGCCTGAGGCGGTCGCCGCGCTGCTTCACGACTCACTCGAAGACGCCGACGACCCGGGACAACGATCGGAGCGCGAGCTCTCGATCGAATCGCACTTCGGAAAGGACGTGCTTCGAATCGTGCTCGACTGCACCGACACGACCGCCGACGAGGCGGGACGAGACAAGGGTCCGTGGCGCGAACGCAAAGAGCGATACCTCGATCAACTGCGGAAGGCAGGCCCTTCGAGTCTTCTGGTCGCCGCCTGCGACAAACGTCACAACCTGGGTGATCTCGTCGCGGATCTTCGACATGAAGGCGTCGAAACGCTGGCGCGCTTCAACGCCAAGGGGCCCGATCAAATCTGGTACTACGAATCCGTTCTTCGAGTGTGTCGGTCCGCAATCCCCGAGAGACTCTCGAGCGAACTCGATCGACTTCTGGATGAATTCCGATCTTTCGTAGAGCCAGCGCCACCGAGACCCTGACGCACCCGGTTAGCTCTGTGGACGCAGCTTGTACCGAATCGGCAGGCGCTTCACGCCCCCGACCAGACCGGAATGCAACCGATCGACGGTACCCGTCAATTCGATGTCTTCGATCCGCGGTAGCAGGTATTTGTAGGCGACGCGCATTTCGAGCCGGGCCAGATGGGCTCCGAGACAGAAATGCTCTCCAACGCCAAACCCAAGATGGCGATTCGGATCACGATCGATTCGAAATTTGAAGGGATCTTCGAAGATCTCTTCGTCACGGTTCGCCGAGGGATAGAAGAGCGCGACCGAATCGCCTTCACGGATGACCTTGTCGCGTAGCGGATAGTCGCGCGTCGCCGTTCGGGCAAAATGAATGATCGGCGTAGACCAACGCACGACTTCTTCGACGGCTGAATCGAGCAAGTCCATGTTTTGCTGCAGGCGGCGCAGCTCGGGCATGTTCTCGATGAAGGCGAGCATGCCTCCGGTCGTTCCATTTCGCGTCGTCTCGTTCCCGGCGACCACGATGATGAAACACCAGGACAAGACCTCCATGTCCGTGAGCCGCCGGCCTTCGTATTCCGCCGCGATGAAGACGCTGACGAGATCGTCCGTTGGATTCTTTCGCCGCTCCTCGATCATCTTCGAGAAGTAACCAAAGAGTTCGACCTGGGCCGCCATCGCGGTTTCCCGCGGCGTCTGGCCTTCGACTTGATAGTCCGGATCGCCCGCGCCAATCGTTCGATTGGTCCAGTCGAACAACATGTTCCAATCGCTCTCAGGGACCCCGAGCAGCCAGGCGATCACGGCAATCGGAAGCGGCGCCGAAACCTCTTCGACGAAATCACAGCTACCCTCGTCACCTCGTTCGTAGAGCTTCTCGACGATTTCACGACCGATCTTCTCGATCGGCTCGTCGATCTTCTTCAACATGCGCGGCGTGAAGCGGCGACTGATCTGTTGCCGAAAATCGCCGTGCACGGGCGGGTCCATCTGGATCAGCGTCGGCGGGAATCCGCGCATCTCCTCTTCGAGGGGTTGGATCACGATGCGTGGCTCGGAGATGAAGGCGTCGGGCTTCTTGCTGATCTCCATGATGTCGGCATGTTTGGTGATCGCCCAGTAATCGGTCGCTTTGCCCGGTTGCTCCTGCCAGGAAACGGGCTCCTCTGCCCGAAGTCGCGTCCAGATCGCATGGGGATACCCGTGCGCCGCGTAATCCTCGGGATGTACGAGTCGAAAATCCTCTGGCGAGTCGACGGGGGTCAGAATGGGGTCTGCAGCCATGGATCGATTTCTCCTGGGTGGTGGTCGCACGGGCCCTCCGAGTGTCCCGAAACGAACGATCGTTCGTCAAGCGATTTCGGGAGCAAATCCGTGGAATCGAGCCCCCGAACCTCGATCGTGCCGACTCGAAGGCCATCCGCATGACAGGCAACCGCGGATGACTGAGGCCGGTTGAGGGGAGAGCGCGAAATCCCGTGACTTCGCAGACAAGAGGAACGTAGACCCTTAGGATCCAAACGGCGGGAAGATCCGCCCCAGGGTAGAACGATCCAAACAGCCGGAGGGGCGGGAACCAGGAATGTCGAACGAGAGAGCGGAAACCCCATCGTCATTTCTCGCCCTGGCCTTGCAGCCCGCGGTCGTGCGGCGCGCTTGCGGATACGCGGTCGTGGTTGGCGCGATTCTCGCCGCCATCAATCATGGCGATGCACTGCTCGCCGGAGAGCTTTCGAGAGCGCTGTTCCTGAAGATCGCCCTGACAGTGTGCGTACCCTATTGCGTCTCGACCGCCTCCTCCGTGGGCGCGCTTCGCAGTCAGGCGCGCGGGCAGTCGACCTCGATGGCATGCCATAGGGGCGTGTGCTTCCCTTCGCCATCATGCTGGATCATCGCCTGCTAGAGGAGCGTCGAGACGAGATCGTCGAGAGTTGTCGTGCGCGGCACGTCGACCACGACATCGACGCCACGATCGCTCTTCACGGTCGGGCGAACGAATTGCGGACGGCGCTCAACGAGGCCAATCGCCAACGCAATGAACACCAGAAGGCAGGGAAAAAGAAGCTCGACGGTGACGAGCGCGAAGCCCATACGAGCGAAGGTCGACGATTGAAAGAGGCCGTCTCCGACCTCGAAACCCAGGTTCGCAAAGTCGACACCGAATTCGAGACGGCCCTGCGAAAACTCCCCAATTTTCTTCATCCAGAGACGCCGATCGGAGACGAAGACGATTGGAATCTCATCACCACGTCCGGCGAGCCGCCCAAATTCGACTTCCCCGCAAAAGATCATCTCACTCTCGCCAACGATCTCGACCTCGTGGATTTCGAAAGCGCCGCACGCGTCGCGGGACAGAAGTTCTACTACCTGAAACGAGAAGCCGCACTGCTCGAACTCGCCCTCCAGCGCTTTGCCCTCGACCAGATATTGCCTGGCGGATTCATCCCCATCGTCACCCCCGATCTTGCCCGTCCGGATGTCGTTGAAGGACTGGGCTTCAACCCGCGCGGCGAAGAGACCCAGATCTATTCGATCGCCGATCACGACCTCTGTTTGATCGGCACGTCGGAGATCACGCTCGGCGGAATGTACGCGGACAAGATCTTCAATGAAGACGAACTTCCGCTCCGGCTCGCCGGGATCTCGCATTGTTTCCGAACCGAAGCGGGATCGCATGGACGCGAGAGCAAGGGCCTCTACCGGGTTCACCAATTTTCGAAGATCGAGATGTTCATCTTCTGCCGTCCCGAAGACTCCGAAGAGCACCACGCCGAACTGCTTCGCCTCGAGCGCCAGATTTTTGATGCCCTGGAAATTCCATACCGCGTAATCGACATCGCGAGCGCGGATCTCGGCGCGCCCGCCTACCGAAAATTCGATCTCGAAGCCTGGATGCCCGGCCGAGGGGATTCCGGCGATTGGGGCGAGATCACGAGCACATCGAATTGCACAGACTTCCAGGCACGACGCCTGAAGATCCGCTTCCGACGCGAGGGCGACAAGAAGAAGAACGAGTTCGTTCATATGCTGAATGGAACCGCGATCAGCAACGCCCGCGCGATGGTCGCCTTCTTCGAGAACCATCAACAAAGCGACGGCAGCATCCACGTCCCCAAAGCACTCGTTCCCTATCTGGGCTTCGATCGCATCGGGCCGCGCTGAGTCGGCGCGTCGTGGAGTCCGACCCCAAGCGCCTCGTTCTCGGAACGGCAGGGCATATCGACCACGGCAAGACGGCGCTGGTCCGCGCGCTGACCGGGCGCGATCTCGATCGACTGCCCGAAGAAAAAGCGCGCGGCATCACGATCGAATTGGGATTCGCTCCCCTCGAATTGGCCGACGGCATGCGACTCGCCGTCGTCGACGTACCCGGTCATGAGAAATTCGTTCGAACCATGGTCGCTGGCGCGAGCGGTCTCGACCTCTTGATGTTGGTGGTCGCCGCCGATGAAGGCGTGATGCCGCAGACGCGCGAACATCTCGCGATCTGCGAACTCCTGGGAATCGATCGCGGTCTCGTGGTCCTGACGAAATCCGATCTCGTCGAAGACGAGATGCGGGAACTCGCGGCCGAAGAAGTCCGGGACCTGCTGACGGACGGCCCGCTTGCCAATATCAAGATCCTCTCCGCGAGCTCCGAGACCGGAGAGGGCATCGACCGCGTCCGGTCGGCGCTCGAAGAGCTCGTGCGAACGGCTCCCGTGCGCGGCGACGACGGCCGCCCCGCCCGACTCTTCATCGATCGAACGTTTACGAAACACGGATTCGGCACAGTCGTCACCGGGACGTGGTCGGGCCGATCGCGCAAGGTTGGAGACGCGGTTGTACTCGAACCCGGCGGGCGGAGGGCCAAGATTCGTGGGCTCGAACGGCACGGCGAGTCCATCCAGGTAGCCGAATCCGGAGCGCGCATCGCCGTCAATCTGCAGGGGGAAGCCCGAGACGAGATCCATCGAGGCGACCTGCTGACCGAACCGGGCGCTCTGGCAGAAACCCTTTCCTTCGATGCGAGCCTGCGTTGGATGGCGAGCAAGACGAGTCTCAGCGACCAGATCTCCGTCGAGTTGTTATGCGGAACGTCCGAGCGCCGAGCCCGGATCGCACCGATCGGCGACAAACCGATCGCAGTGGGCGATCGCGCCTTCGCGCGAATCCAGATCGATGGGACTCCGCTCGCCCTGCTGCCCGGCGATCGCTTCGTGCTGCGCGGCTTCGCGAGAGATGCGGGCATTGGATCCACGCTCGGTGGCGGCATCGTTCTCGATATCGCGCCACCCCATCGTCGCCGCCGAGACGCCGGCCTGGTTCGCGACCTCGAACGCCTGGCCAGCGGCGATCCTGGTCAGGCTCTCGAAGTGCGCATCGCGCGCGCTGGCTTGAAGGGCATCCATCGCGACACGCTCGCGAAGGAAACCGGGCTCGACGGGACCTCGCTCGACGAAACACTCGCTCGTCTGGAAACAGAGAAGTCGATCCTACGCCTCGCTTCCTTCGTCTTGCTCTCGACGACGTCCGCCGACCGACTGATGCAGGAACTCATGGCCGCGCTCGAGGAATTCCATGCACGCGAGCCGCTCCAAGCTGGCATGCCGCGTGCGACGCTCGCGGGCCGCCTACCCGACAACGTCCCGGGCGACGCCGGCACACGGCTCCTCGCCCGTCTCGCTGAGCGAGGCGAAATCATCATTCGAGATGAAATCGTCACGCGAAAGGGATTCGAGTCGAGCCTCGACGATGCGCAGATTCGACTCGCGGATCAATTACGAAAGCGCTTCGCGGAAGCGGTTCTCGATCCGCCCCCGCTCCGCACACTGGCGGAAGAGTTGGGCGAGGAGCAGGATTTGATTCGGGAACTCGGCCACTTTCTGGAGCGCCAGGGCGATCTCGTCTCGGCGCCGGACGGACTCTTCTTCGATCGGGACTCGGTACTGGCGTTGATCGAAAGGGTCCTGGCGCATTTCGAGACCCACCCGGACCTCGACACCCAGACGCTCAAGGCGCTGATCGGAACCAGCCGCCGAACCGCCGTGCCGTTGATGGCGCTGCTCGACGATCTTCAGATCACGCGAAGAGATGGCAGCCTGCGCCGACTACTCGGACCGACTCCACGCTGGTAGACGCATGACGATTCGCCAGATGTCGGATCGATGGCGTCGACCTATCCGCCAACCCGAAGACTGGCGACCCCCGTATCGATCCACTCGAAGAGACCGTCGGCAACCGTTCCCATGTTCAAGATGGGCGCGAGGCCAAAATAGAGAATGCTCACACCGCAAATAGCGAGAACGAGTTGTTCATTGCTGAGTGCGCGACTCGAAACCGCGCCACCGTCCGAACGCCGAAGCATTGCGAGCAGCGGTCGGCCCGTCGCGATCAGTGCCAGAACCGTCGCGGCCAATCCAGCCATCAGCAGATAGCGATGCCCGCCATGCTCCAGGGCGGCCAGGATCTCGACGCGTGCGACGAATCCAACGGTCCCCGGAAACCCGCCTAACGAAAGAAAGAAGAGAGCCAGCAGCGCTGCACGAATTGGACTTTCCTGCATCATCCCGGAGAGATCGCCGACGTGCTCGCAGGCGCGCTCGTGATGACTGAGCGAAGAGAGGATGGCAAGCACTCCGGCTGCGGAAACGCCGGCTGCAAACAAGGCCAGGAGCAGGGCTTCTCCGCCCTCCTGCGTCGCATCGACCAACGCCAGCGCGAAGAACCCAACCTGCCCGACGCCGAGCCAACCGACTAGCCGCCGGAGGCCGACTTGAACCAGGGCCATGGCGTGCCCCCAGATCAGTCCGAGGGTGCCGAGCACCGCGAGCAGGATCGGAACCCGCGAAGTGATCTCCCCGAGACCGCCGGACACGGACGCGTCCCCGAGAGCGAGAGCATGAAGGACTCGCAAGAGAACGAGAAAGGTCGTGGCTTGCAGACCGGTCACGATATGGATCGTCACGAAACTCGGCGCCCCTTCGTGGACGTCCGGCGACCAGGGATGGAAGGGCGCGACCACGGCGCGAGCAAGCAGGCCAGTCAGGACCAGGGTGACGCCGACATTGAGGAGCAGTGGCCGATCCGTCGAACCCATACCTAGCGATGAAAGGTCGAGACTCCCCGTCGCGCCATAGAGGAACGCCACCCCATGCGCGAAGATGAGGCTCGCGAACGCGTGTGCGAAGAACGCCTTCAGGCTGGATTCGCTCGAAGAGAGTCGCCGCGAATCGATCGAAATCAGTGCGATGACGGGTAGCCAGGCCAGTTCCATCGCGATCATCAAGCCGAGTAGGTGATCTGCCATGATTGCCGCGGCCATTCCGGATAGCGAGAAGAGAATGAGTGCAATCGGCTCGGCTGGACGCGAACGCGCCATTCCGAAATGGGTCAGGGAGAGACAGAGAACGAGGAACCCTGCGGCCATGACGAAGCTGATACCCACGATCGAGAACGCATCGAGACTGCTGTCCGGACGGCGAAGCGCGATGAGTCCCGCGAGCAGGGAGAGGCCGGCGACCGAGACGAGACGAATCCCCGAAAGCGCATTGGCTCGCGCAACCTCCTCATCGCTCGGTCTGGAGCGGGCCGCGAGATCGACGGCGAGCACCACGAGCGCGCCGAGTGCCGGAATGAAGGCCGGGTTCATCGACGACCTCGCGCCGAGTGGAGCGCGCCCGGGACATCGACGAGTTCGACCACGGGCGACGACTCCGGCGAATCCTGCGGCGTAGCGCGACTCTCCATCTGGGCAAGAATCTCGAGCACGGCCGGCTCGACACGGCGCAGGACGGGATTCGGGTAGACGCCGACGAAAACGATCGGGATGGTCATCGCAAGCAACACACCGCGTTCGATGCGATCGAGGTCGATCAAGCCGCGATTGGCAGGCTCGTCGATGGGTCCGAGAAAGACGCGACGCTGGACCCAGAGCAGATAGGAAGCCGCAACGACCATCGCCATGAGCGCCACGACCGAGAGCTCACGCCGAGTCTCCAGGCTACCCAATAGGACGAAGAGGTCGCCCACGAATCCGCCCAGGAGCGGCAGACCGATCAATGAAAAGACCATCACCGCGAAGAAGAACGCGCAGACCGGCATCGGTTTGGCCAGCCCACCGAACGCCGAGACCTCCGTCGTGCCTCGTCGAGCAGCCAGAACGCCGATCAACATGAAAAGAGCCGCCGTCGCCACGCCATGGGTCAACAACTGAACGACGGCGCCCGTCAATCCCTGCACGTTGAGAGTCGAGATCCCGAAGACGACGAAACCCGCGTAACCAATCCAGGTATAGGCGACCAGACGCTTCAATTCCTTTTGAACCAGAGCGATCAAGGAAGCGTAGACGAGTGCGATGATCCCCACGAGCGAGAGAACCGGACCGGCCGCTTCGGCGGCATCCGGAAAGAGCGGCAGCGCGTAACGCAGGATTCCAATGGCCGCGGTCTGAACGAAACCGGTCGTGAGAAGGATCGAGAGTCCGGTCGGCGCGGAGGCATGCGCATCGGGCAACCAGAAATGAAGCGGCGCCAGCGGAAGACGGGTCGCCATTGCGATGGCCAGTACCACGAAGAGCATCGTCTGATCGGCCCGACCGATCTCGACATCGAGCAGCGAAATCCCATCGCGTGAAGCACCCGAGATCATATCGAAAGTCGCCACGCCGAACTGATCGAGACTCGCCTCGCGCAGGATGAACGCCACAAAGAGAAGACCCGCAAGCCCAATCAACTCGATCGTCCAGACCCGGGCCGCCGCCCGCGCGCGTCCGCGACCCCCCCAGCGACCCATCCAGAGAAGTACGGGAATCAGACTCGTCGCCCAGAAAAAAATGAAGGAGAGGAAATTCACGCTGGCCAGCGCGCCGAGCAGGCAAGATTCGAGCAGCAGACAGGTTACGACCCAACTCCGAACGGAGTCGCGCACTTCGTTTCGCGACGACAGCATCGCGACGGGAACGAGTCCCGCCGTCGTCGCAATGAAACAAAGACCGATCCCGTCGACGCCGAATAACATTCGAGCACCGACGCCTCGGCCCCATCCAACTGCGGCGACGTGTTGCAGGCCAATCTTTTCGGGATCGAAAGCAAGCACGAGCGCAAATACGACGAAGACGAAAGTGGCCAGGGTGGTCGCGAGCCCCACACCCCGCCAAACGACTTCCGGCAGCGCGCGAAGCCCCAGGAAATTCAGCAGCACACCGGTCACCAGCAGAAAGATCGCCGCGCCAGCCGGAGCGGCGACGATCAGAACGAGGACGTTATTCGAAAAATCCATCACGCTATCAACCCACCATCCAACTCACGATGACAAGCACCGTGAGCAACCCGAGTAACGCGTAGCTCTGCAGCCGACCGTTCTGGAGTCGACGCAGACCGCTCCAGACCAGGCGCCGGGCCAATCCTGATCCGCCGGACACGACGATCCGGTTGATCAGATTCGTTTCGATGAGACCGACCAGCGCCCAACGGGAAAGCCCGCGGAGCGGTCGCACGACGACGGCTTGGTAGAATTGTTCGATGAAGAACATTTCTCGCATGGCGACTTGGGAAAACTGCAGGATTGGCTGTTTGGGCTCGCCGCGGTAACCGCGTCGCGCATAGCGCCAGATCGCGATCCCTCCACCCGCCGATATGCTGGCGACCAGTGCGAGGATTAGATTGATCCGTGCTCCGCCGACCAACAATGGATCCGGATCACCGACGAGCGATTGAGCCAGGAAATGCCCGATCGAATCCATCTGTTCGACTCCCCCGAGCGCGTTGCCCCAGAATTGGGAAGGGGTGAGCATGCCCGCTGCCACGGTCATCACAGCCAGGGCCGTCAATCCATGCTGAGTCCAGCCGACGGGATCGCGCAATTTATCTTGGACGAGGCCACCTTGTTTCACATTGCCCCAGAAGATCAGGCAATACGCGCGTGCGATCGCAAAGGCGAGAATGCCGATCGACGTGAGGATGGTCGCGAGCAGAAGCCAGCGATCAGCTCGCTCCGAGACGACCACGAAGGCCAACAGCTCCTCGATCGAAAAGAAGTTCGCAAAGGGAGGCATCCCGACGAGCGCGAGACAGCCGACCGCCACCATTCCCTGCGTCCAGCGCATCGTCGGCGCGAACCCGCCCATTCGACGCAGATCCGACTCGCCCCCCAGTGTCGTCACGACGACGCCTAACGCGAGCAACACCTGTGCCTTGATGAAGGCATGCGTGAGCAGAAGAAACGCGGCGCCAGAATAGGCTCCGATCCCAACTCCGATCAGCACCAGGCCGAGCAGGCTCGACGTCGAATACGCGACCAGACTGGGGAGCTTCCACTGTGCGCTCGCAGCAAGACTGGCCATCAGCAGCGTTGCGGCCCCGGCGACGACGAGGACCAGGCTGGCCGCCGGTGCGACATCGAGCAGGAACGAGAAACGAAGCAGCAGATAGACTCCGACGACGACGGTCGTCGCCGACTGCATCAAGGCACCTGCGGAGATCGGTCCCGCCGAGGCGTTCGGAAGCCAGAAATGGAGCGGAAATTGCGCGCATTTCGTGAGCGCCGCCAGCACCAGACCCAGACCCACGAGTTCGAGTAGAAGCGGCGGCGACCCCACACTCCAGTCGATCCAATCCATCCCTTTTCCATCGAGCAGTCGAAACGCGGCTTCGATTCCGCGAAAACTCAACGTCGGCGCACCGGCCCGCGACAAACCGTCGAACAACAGAAGGATTGCGGACAAGAGTCCGAGATCGCCGATCCGCCCGACGACGAAGGTCACCGCACCCGCATGCGATGCTTCACGATCCTCGAAGTCGAAGGCAGCGAAGAGCTGTGAAGCCACACCGACGATCGTCCAACCGAGGAAGAGCAAGAGCAGATTGTCGGCCAGCACCAACACGAGCGTGCCACCGACGAGCAGGTCCAACATCGCGAAGGTTCGATGACCCGACTCCGCGGGCAGCGTGCCGTCTCGAAAGAGTCCGATCGTATGGATATAGACGGCGACCGCGATCCCCGTGACCGCGAGAGAAAAGACGGCGGAAAGAGGATCGAGTTGGAAGGTCAATTCCGCGCTGAAGCTGCGATCGCCGACACCCCCGCCGATCCAGGGTCCAATCGTGTCGAGCACCCGTTGGCTCCGCCCGACACCGACGAGATCGAAAACCGTGAGTACGCTCAAGCCGAAGGCGACCGTGATCGCGGTCAGTGAAATCGCCCAGATCGAGCGATCGGTCAGCTTCGCGCGCGCCAGCCCAATCAGCAGCCCATGCGCGATCGCCGCGATGAACGGCAGGATCGCAATCCAGCGAATCAACAGGACCGGCACGCCGCTATCCCAATCGCCCACGACCCTACCCCTCCAACAATCCAGCGTCGTCCGCGTCGAGGGTGCCCCGACTTCGGATTCGCGACACCACGACACCGAGCCCGATCGCAATCTGCAGACAACCGACGACTGACACGCAGAAAACGAGCGCACCGCCCATCGCCGTCCCGCGATCGACCTCTGCGCCGATACCCGTCTGGTGCAGAAGTCCGAAGCCGATGGCGACCATTCCGACCGAGATCCACCCAATCAAGATCCCAATCAACATGCCCACCAGACTTCGCCGCCAGAGAAGGCCCAACATCGCGATCCAGAAGAGCACGGCGGCCGCCATCACCAGAACGGAAGCGACATCGCCGTTCGATTCCGCCATCTAGTTCTTTCCCTCGTCGTCCTGCAAGAGAAGCAGCGTGGCCAGCAGGCACGACGCAATCGCAAAGCCCAGGAGCGTCGCAAGGTCGGCCAGTGAACCGAACAGACCCAACGCGAGCGACCCGATCTGGTTGGGATCGACGCTCGGCTGGCTCGTCGCACTTTGCAGAGCGACCGTGAACTCGCCGCCGTCATGGGCCGCCAGCAAGAGCAATACGAGTCCGCCTCCCAGTAGTAGAAAGGCCATGCTCCGGGCGACCGAGGTCGGTCGATCTGTCGGCGGAAGATGGTCTCGATCGACATCGACCAGCATCCAGCCAAAGAGCTGAATCAGGCCTAGGGTGAGCGTCGACAGGATCATGAGAATCAGACCGAGTAGCCCCGTTCCCGCCAGCAGAAGTGCCAGTCCGAGCGCGCCTAGAGAGAGCAGGGCCGCCGCGATCGACCGGGTCAAGTTCTTGCCGAACACGATCGCCGCAAACGCGCAGGCAAGCGCAAGACCTAACACGACAATGAGTGGGAGGGGCGCTTCTGTCATTCAGCCCTTCCCAACGAAGGGTTGTGCCAACAAGGTCATCGCCGACACCAGGAGCAGATTCGCCCAAGCCAGCGGGAGCAGTCGATAGGCGACCAGCCGCGTTCTTTGATCACTCCGCAAGGTGGCCACCCGGCGGGAGATGATCTCACCCAACAAGAGCACGATCACCAGCTTTACGAAAAAGACTCCGATCCCGAGCACGACAACCAGGAGTGCCGGCAGCGTCGATCCGACCAGCGGCGCGATCGCGGCAATGAGATCGGATCCATGAACGAAGGGAATGCCGCCGGCTCCTAGGAAGAGTGTCACGAAGAGCGAAGCCGAGAAGACCTTGGCCAGGCGCGCTTCGAGCCGACCCCAGTAGAGATCCCCTGGATCGCTGTCGAGGCCGAATCCGGCCGCCGTGAAGTTTCCCGCGATCGGGTCCATGGCCCAGGGACGACGGATCAGTAGATGCATTGCGGGCAGGAAGAGAATTGCAGTCAGCGGCTGGATGAAGAGATTCCAACCTGGCCAGCGAAGTCCGCGCGCGAAGTCGAAGGGAACTCCTTGCCAAGATGCGGGGAGCCAGAAAAGCGGCGCAAACGCCTCCTGCTGGCCCGTGACGAGATCGTGGAGTCGAAACGATGAGGGCCCGAGCGCCAGCGGTGCGAGGACCAGGATGAAGAGGCCCAGGCCACCGAGAACTTGACTTGCCAGGTCGACGCTACCGAGCCTCGACCACGGGTTTCGATCCGCGAGCCCGACGCCGACCTCGGCCAGACCCATCAAGAGCACGATCAAGACGATGGCGATCAGACCGAATCGGAGATCGACGACGATCAGCGGACGCAGGGATTCGCCAGCTTCCCAACTTCCCGCAAAGGGAATCAAGACGAGCCCACTGGCCAGGGCCAGAAACGAAACGATGCGTGCGACCCGCCGCAGGATCAGCGAATGATCCAGAACCCGCGAACGCGTACGCACGAGCCGCGCACAACCCGCGAGGCCCCGGGCGACGAGCGAATGGACCGGCGGACGCGCCACATCGAAACCCCAATCGGCCCGCAACGGAGCCCAGCGATTTCTGGAATGAAGACTGGCGAGCCGAACGCGCCGCTCGACGACTGCACACGTCACAAGGGCGAGCGCCAGGATGCCCAGCCAAACGATGGCCATGCCCGCGCCGATCATCGGGAGACCGATCGGGTGGAGTTCATTGCAGCGAATCCCGGCGACGGGAATACAAGGCGACCACGAAGGTCGGAAGCACCAACCCGATCGCGACCTGCAGCCCGGAAATTCCGAGCGTTCGAAGTACCAGGACTCCGGGCAGAATCAAAATGGCGAGGGCGCAGACGAGGACGCTCGTGACGAGCGTGCGATGAAGACGCACCGCATGGCGCGGCGAACGGCGCAATTTCTGAGAGTCTCCGAAGGTGACCGGCTCGAGGGCGACGCGGGTCCCCGGGCGCGCGGGCAATCGCCGCCGAAGCAGGGCCGCCAGCCCGGGAAGCGCCGCCGTAGCGAGGCCGGCCAGGACCACGAAGACCAGCCAGGCCAACGCACCGTTCGAAGAATCCATGGTCAAGGAGAAGACTCGGCGAGCATCCGTGCCATCCGCATGCCGTCCGCCGAATAGACGACGACAATCACCAATCGAGGCCGCTGACGGCCCCGAAGGGAGTCGCAAAAGTAGCCGTAGCCCCCCAGAACGTCAACGGAATTCGGATTCTGCCGGGGCTGCCGTGGGCCTGGTGTTAGAGTCACGACTGTGAGTACACCCACCGCAGTTCTCGGCGCCGGAAGCTTTGGTACTTGCCTGGCCATGCTCTGCGCGCGGGAGCACGATGTGAAGCTCTGGAGTCGCCGGGCGGATGTCGCGGAAGCCATCAACCGCGACCGCCACAACCCCCGCTACCTGAGCGAATTTGAATGTTCGGAGCGAATCGAAGCCACTTCGGATCTACGCGAGGCATTGGCCGGCCGCGAACTCGTCATCATCGCCGTTCCCAGTCATAGCCTGCGCGAAGTCATGAACGAGGCGGGCCCCCTGATCGAGAGCGGTGCAATCATCGTGTCCGCCGTAAAGGGCATCGAATTCGAGACCGGATTGACCATGAGCGGCGTGCTCGAAGAAGTCCTGCCCGCAGAACATCACCCGCGGTTGGTCGCACTCTCCGGTCCCTCGTTCGCCGCCGAGATTGCCCGGGGCAAACCGACCGTCGTCACTCTCGCCTGTCGCGAAGAGGCGTACGCGATCTCGGTGCAGACGACGCTGTCTTGTTCCTGGTTTCGCTGTTATACGGACACGGACGTGATCGGGGTCGAGACGGCGGGCGCTCTCAAGAACGTGATCGCGATTGCCGTGGGCATGGCGGATGGCAACGACGGCGGATTCAACGCCCGTGCCGCGTTGATGACGAGGGGTCTGGCCGAAATCACGCGCATCGGCGTCGCACAGGGCGCCGATGCCGAGACTTTTCTCGGGCTCGCCGGCATGGGCGACCTGCTGTTGACCTGTACCGGCGACCTCTCGCGCAATCGGCGTTTGGGTCTCGGACTCGGCCGGGGCCGAAAGCTCGAGGAGATCCAGGCGGAACTCGGCGAGGTCGTCGAGGGAATCGCGACCACGCGAGCCGCCGTCCGGTTGGCCGCTCGCCTCGGCGTCGACGCGCCGATCACCAATCTCGTGCGCGCCGTAATCGACGGCGAGAGCACGCCACTCGAGGCCGGGCGCGCGCTGATGACCCGCCAGCTGCGAAGCGAGCGAGATCGAGTCAGCAAGTCCTAGAATTAACAATGCGAACAGGATCGCAAATAAAAGAGTCTGACCGCCGCGAGCGAAACCCAATTAAATCGCTACGTTCCGTCCGTAGTGGAAATGACTTTCGTTTTCAAAATTTGGAAAGCAGCGCCGACCTCGATCTCACCCATTCCCCCCGCCGTCCCGTGTAGCGCAAGAAACGATGTCTGAATCCAAGACGCTCGACCAGATTCCGAAGGGCCAGTTCGTTCAGGTGATCGAGGTCGAGGGAGACGATCCCATCGCCCGCCGACTCGACGATCTCGGTGTGCGCGAGGGCGTACGGATCGAAGTCCTACGGCGCGCACCGCTCGGCGATCCGACCGTCTTCGAACTCTGCCATTATCAGCTCTGTCTGCGTCGCAGCGAGAGCGCTCGGATCCGCGTCCGTACCCTCGACGAATCCGCGCCCACGGGCGCCCGATGACGAGTCCAGCGATCCAGACAGATTCTGTCGCATTCCAGGTCTTCGGACTGCTAGGCAGCCCCAATGCCGGCAAGACCACGCTGTTCAACGCGCTGACCGGCCTGCGTGCCAAGGTCGGGAACTACCCGGGCGTGACGGTCGAGCGCCGCGAAGGCGAGATCGCGCTCGAGAATTCCCGCGCGCTCTTGATCGACCTGCCCGGCACCTACGGCCTGACACCGATCAGCGCCGACGAAGCGGTCGTGAACGAAGTGCTCGCGGGCCATGCCGAAGGCGTCTCGAAACCGGACGCCCTCGTGGTGGTGGTCGACGCCTGTTCGCTGCCCCGAAGTCTGCCCTTCATCGGCGAAATCCTTCGCGAGGGGACGCCGATCTGCATCGTGCTGACGATGCTCGACGAATTGACAGCCCGAGGCGGAAGTCTCGACTTCGAGCGCTTGAAGGCCTCTCTCGGCGTTCCCGTCGTCGGCGTGGTCGGCCACAAGGGCCGCGGCATCGACGCGCTCAGGCGGCTATTGGGCGATCCCGCCGGCTGGTCACGACCCTCGGTCCTGCCACCCGAGGACCGCGCGGAACGTGCCGGCTGGGCCGATTCGATCGCCGCGACCGTGATCGAAACAAGTCCGGCCCGACACCCTCTGACCGAGAGGGTCGATCAGATCGTGCTTCATCCGGTCTGGGGATCCCTGCTCTTTCTCGTCGTGATGGTGATCTTTTTTCAGCTCATCTTCAGCTGGGCCAGTCCAGCCATGGACGCCATCGACTCCGCGATCGCCGCTTTGGCCGGGCTCGCGCGGACGGCACTGCCCGCCGGTTGGATCGCCGACCTCGTCGCCGACGGGCTCGTTGCCGGTGTCGGATCGGTCGTCATCTTCCTGCCGCAGATCGTCATTCTCTTCGCGCTTCTCTATCTACTCGAAGACCTCGGCTACATGGCCCGCGCCGCCTTCGTCGTCGACCGCTTGATGGGACGGATCGGACTCGAGGGCCGCTCGTTCGTGGCGCTGCTCTCCTCCTATGCCTGCGCCGTGCCCGGCATCATGGCCACCCGCACGATCCCCTCGCCGCGCGATCGCCTGGTCACGATCCTGGTCGCGCCCCTCATGACCTGCTCCGCACGACTCCCGGTCTATGCCCTGCTGATCAGCGCGTTCGTCCCGCAGCGCTCGGTCTGGGGTCCGATCGGCCTCCAAGGACTCGTGCTGCTCGGCCTCTATGTCAGTGGCGCGGTCGCGGCGCTGGTCGTCGCCGCAATCTTCAAGCGGACCCTCGTCCCAGGCGACAGCCTGCCCTTCACGATGGAATTGCCGACCTACCGCTGGCCAACGCTGCGGCTCTGGCTCTCACAGGTCGCCGGGAGCGCCTGGGCCTTCATCCGGCGTGCCGGGACCATCATCCTGGCCGCCTCGATCATTCTCTGGGTCCTGCTGAATTTCCCGAAAGTCGAAATCCCGGACGGCCTCGATGGAAATGCCGCCAGCGCCTACGCCCTCGAACACAGCGCGGCGGGCCGACTCGGCCACGCCATCGAACCCGTCATCGCGCCTCTGGGCTTCGATTGGAAAATCGGTGTCGGGCTGATTGCCAGCCTGGCCGCGCGCGAAATCCTCGTCGCCACGCTCGCACAGGTCTATGCCACGGGCGGTGAAGAGGGAGACTCGCTTCGCCAGGCTTTGCGTCGCGACCGCAATCCGGAGACCGGCGAATTGATTTTCACGCCGGCGACGGTCGCCGCACTGCTCGTCTTCTTCGTCTTCGCCCTCCAATGCACCTCGACCCTGGCGATCATGCGTCGTGAAACGAATTCCTGGCGTTGGCCAGCGTTCGCATTCAGTTACCTGTTCGCACTCGCTTACGCGGCGAGCCTGCTGACACATCGAGTCGTCACGGCCCTCGGCGCGAGCGATTGGCTATCCTGACCCGATGCAGGCAACCCGACGCCCGGCCGATCGCCCCTCCACTTCAAGGGGTCGCTTTCGTTACATGCTTTGTTTGATCGGCATCGTCGGTCTGGTCGGAATGCAGAGCGGTTGCGCCGCGAGAACGGTGCGCTCCGGCATCATCAATCGCTCCGGCATCGAGGTCGAGCTCGTGCGCGAGGTGAAAGGCTTTACGACCCAATCACGCGGATTCGAACATCCTGCGATCATCTCCGTTCCTCGACTCAGCAACATCCTGGGCGCGATCGAAGTTGAAACGCGCGATGAGTCGGGCGTGACCGTGCGCCAGTCGGCGTTTCATCGCGAGATCATCGAAGAAACGGCGACCGCACTTGCCGAAGCCTTCGCCAAAGCGAACCCTGACCAAGAATTGGGGGTCCAGATCATCCGCAAGGTCATGCACTACGGCGTCTTCAACAAGAAATATCTGACGAGTTTTCTGGCCTACATCGACGAAGGCCATCTCTACCTCGTGCTGCGACGAATCGATTGGTTCGTGTCCAGTAATTTCAAGCGAGACACCTTCCCCAAGGCTCGCCGCGATTATCGCCCCATGAAATTTCGCGTCGTGAGTGGTGAGCCGCTCTTCTACGCCGGTCCGCAGACACTCGAAATCGCCTGGCGGGATCCAGCTTTCAGCCAGAAATTCACGCTTCCGGGTTCATCGAAGGGCACCAAACGCCGCCGCGAAGTGCTTCTCCAGTCTCCGCTTTCCAAGACGGAGCGCGACGTCCTCGAAGCGGCGAGTACGAACATCGGGATCGACGAACTCACACCCGAGCAGCTGCGGGCGCTCGCCAATCTCGAGGAAGACCGGCAAAAGGGCCTGATCACCGAGAGCGCCTATCAGCGGGCCAAGCGCCAACTCCTGCGACGGCGCTGAGAACGCCTGCCAGCGGGCCAAGCGCCAACTCCTGCGACGGCGCTGAGAACGCGACCGCGCGCGAAGCTGCCGCCGAGTTCGCTGAAACTGCCGATTGTCTGCGCATTTCGCTTCGCCGGGACTTCGGATCACCCTTTTGGAGCGCAGTTTCGCCGCTACCTTTCCGCGCCTCATTGCCACTTATCCTGGAACTCGTTCGTCCTCCGCCGAGGACGCACGTTCCCGAGGAGCCCGCGCCCGATGACTCTCCCGCTTCAAGCCCTAGCAATTGCGATCCTGGCGATCGTCGGCCTTCGCATGCAGAAAGGACAGACCCGGACTCGTCTCTTCAGTGTCTTGAAGGCCTGGTTTACGATTGTCGTCTTCTGGGGACTTCTCTCCCATCAGATCGAACTCGAAGACGGACACACGGAAGTTGCCTGGCGACTGATTCGTGATCAGCTCGCAGTGATCGACGCGGGCACGTTCTGGCTCTTCGTTTCACTCGCCACCGCCATCAAGATCGTCGGCATGGTGTCTTCCATGATTCGCTGGCAGCTGATGCTGCGCGGACAAAACATCGAGCTCCCCTTCAAACATCTCTTCGGGTCCTTCTTGATCGGTCGGGCCATCGGAACCTTCCTGCCAAGCACCGCGGGACTCGATGGCTACACGCTCTTCGATGCTTCGCGCTTCAGTGGCAAGACCGTCGAAGTCGCCGCGGCGAAATTCGTCGAGAAGGTCTGCGGCTTCTCGGGCATCTTCATGACCTTCCTGGTGGCGCTGCCCTTCGGCATCGGCATCTTCGGCGACAACGCGATGCTGTTCGCCCTGCTTTCCGTCCCGATCGCCTCGGGAATCATCGGCGGGTTGGTCGTCGTTCTGCTCTTCCCCGGCGCGATCCAGTGGATCCTCGAGAACGTCCCGATCCCAGCGAAACAGCGCATCGCAGGCGTGGTGACGCGAATCTCGACTTCGGCGGCCGCCTATCGCGACCGACCGGGCATGATCGGGCAGATCCTCTTCCTGTCTTTCCTGGTCCACTTCACGACCGCAGTCATGTACTACTTCACGGCGCTCGCAATCGGCGCCGACGGCGTCGACTTCTGGAAGATCACCTTCGGCTCGGCCATCCAGATCTTCGTCACGGTCATCAGCCCCTTCACGATCGCCGGCGAAGGGATTCGCGAAGCGGCTCAGTACGTCTTGTTGGGTGAGCTGATCGGACCGACGGCCGCGATCGTCTCCGCGGCACTCGGATTCTGGGCGGCCGAAGCACCCACCATGCTCGGCTTCGTCTTCTGGTGGATGCGAAGCGACGACTACAAGCCGGAATTCGCTCTCGTGGACGGCGTCCAGGTCGACTACGAAGCGGCGGCCAAGGCCGCAGCCAGCCTCGAAGAATATGTCGACGCAACGGTAGGCGCGGATGAAGCCACGCCGATCGGTGAACGTCTGTGGCGTTCAGCCAGCGCCGGCGCCTTCGCCGGGGTCGCAGCGGGCATCATTCTCGGACTCGGCGAAGCGATCGTGATCTACCGGGGCGGTCTCGGGACCGAGGGCCAGGTCTTCTGGTACGGACCGCTTGCCTGGGCAGCCATCCTCGGCGGACTGGCCGTGATCGGTGGGCTCTTTCTGGCCATCCTGCCCATGGATCGACAGGAAATCGGCAGTTGGGTGACGCGCCTGGGCTTCGCTGCCTGTTTGATTCCCTTCGGACTCTTCGTCGTGCTCTTTCGACTTCAACGCGACGTGTATCTCGAGCAGATGCCGCCGATGCTGGTGATCCTCGCCGTGTTGGCGACCGCCACCCTTCTCTTGTTTCTGATCCTGGTCCCGCTGCGCAGGGTGCTCGACCCGATCGCGACGAGACTCACGACGCCGCTGGCACCGATCGGCCTTCTCGTCGTGGCACTCGGTCTCGGCGGAATCCTCTCGATCACGTTTTCACCGGCAACCGCTGAGAGCAAGGCCGGCAGTGGCATCCCCGACAATCTGCGGGACCAGCCGAACGTCATTCTCGTGATGGTCGATACCTTGCGCGCCGATCATCTCTCTTGTTATGGCGCGGACATCAAGACGCCCAATCTCTGCCGCCTGACGCAAGGCGGGACGACCTATCAGGCCTTCTCCCACGCCTCCTGGACCAAACCAGCCACGGCATCTCTGCTCACGTCGACGCTTCCTTCGACACATCAAACAATGTCGAAGCCCTCGAGCCTACCCGGCGATCTCACCTTGATCTCGGAGGCCATGCAAGAAGCCGGCTACACGACCGGCGGCGTCGTCTCGAACGTGAACCTGGCGGAGAGCTTCGGTTTCGCGCAGGGCTATGACGACTACTACTACCTGGGCCCTGACTACATCGCCTATGCGGAAGAATCCAGCTCGAAGCTCATCGTCTATCAACTCGCGCGACAAGTCTTTCTGGGAATCGCCGGCGGCGACGAAGTTCGCTTCAACGATTTCTATCAGGACTCGAAGGTGGTGAACGAGACTGCCTTCGAATGGATCGACCGACGCAAGGACGATCGCTTCTTCCTCTTCCTGCATTACATGGATCCCCACGATCCCTATTTCGAGCATCCCTACAACGGCGTGGGCATCGCTCGCGTCTCGATGCAGGAACCCAAGCCGGAGATTGCGGATCGTCTTCAGGACCTCTATCGCGGCGAGATCGAATACCTCGACGTTCAGTTCGGAGACCTGCTCGCGAAACTCGACGCGCTGGGCCTCTACGACGACACCGTGATCGTCGTGACCGCCGATCATGGCGAGGAATTCAACGAGCACGGCGGTTTCTGGCACGGCCTCACGCTCTATGAAGAGCAGATCCACGTTCCGCTGCTGATCAAATGGGCCAAGGGCCATGAGCCTGACGCGCCCGGCATCTACTCCGGCATCGCGCGACTGCTCGACGTCGGACCCACGCTGTTGGGTGTCACGGGCATCGCGGTTCCAGAGGGCATGCAGGGCGTCGACCTTCGCGAGCCTTTTTCGACACGCCTCGAAAAGGACCAGCAGGTCTACTCGGAAGAGGATCACGAGGGCAACGTGCTCTGGTCGCTGCGGACCGAGGACGAAAAGCTGATCGTGGCCAACGCCGGAAATCCCCGTGGACTCCCCGAGCGCGCCTACTTCGACATTTCGGGTGATCCTCTGGAACGCGACGCCTTTGACGACCCCGACGCCGAAGCGCGACTCGAGGAGATGGCCGAGCTACAGCTCCAGGCGGCCCAGGGAATCGCGGTCGAAGCCGAAGAAGCGGAGATGACCTTCGAGCGCTGCGAACAGCTTCGCATGCTCGGGTACGTCGAGGATTGTTCGCATCTGCGTTAGTTCGTGAGCTGGAAGGCGAAGAAGCTCCGTCCGCTATTCGGATACACCCAGGAACGGTAGAAGCTCGTTCATCGATCCGAGGATTCCGCGCGCGGAATCGAAATTTCCGGTCTCCGAGAGCGCATTCGGAATCACCACGCAGGACATCTTCGCCGCCGTCGCCGAACGCAAGCCGCGTTCGGTGTCTTCGATCGCGAGACATCGGCTCGGATCGACGGAAAGCCGCTCCGCGGCCGCCAGGTAGGGCGCCGGGTGGGGCTTGTGGTCCGAGTAGTCGCCGTCGGCGAGCACGAAATTGAAAAACCGCATGAGATCCGTCTGGCGATGAATGCGCTCGAAGTGATCGCGATTCGAACTCGTCACGACCGCCATGGGAATCGTTCCGCGAAGTCGCTCGAGTGACGCCACGACCCCGTCGAGTACGACCACCCCGGCATCGATCAGCTCCGCATAACGGACCCCGCGCCGGGCCCGCAGCGGCTCGATCTCGGCTCTGGGAATCCCACGATCTTCTGCCAGATCGAAAACGCTTCGACCGTGGCGCATCGAAATGTCGTGATAGTCTTGCGCCGTCACCCGTACATCGACGGTCGCCAGGATCTCCTGGGTCGCTTGCAAGAAAAGCGGTTCCGTATCCACCAGGACGCCATCGTTGTCGAAGAGAATCGCGTCGATTCCATCCATCATCGAGTCGATTCCATTGCGTTAGTCATCGTCCCTTTCGAGGCGAAGTGATGCGGAATTCATGCAATAGCGGAGTCCAGTCGGCTGCGGCCCATCGGGAAAGACGTGACCCAGATGCGCATCACAATGAGCACACACGGACTCTGTGCGAACCATGCCGCCGGAGCTGTCGACGTTCTCCGACACTGCGTCCTGACCGATCGGCTCGAAGAAACTCGGCCAGCCGGTCCCCGAATCGTATTTCGCCTCGGACCGGAAGAGCGGCTTGTCACAACAGATACAGTGATAGGTCCCCGCGGCCTTCTCGTCCCAGTAGCGACCCGAGAACGCGCGCTCGGTTGCCGAACAGCGCGCGACCTGAAATTCCTCTTCGCTCAGTTGCTCGCGCCATTCATCATCACTTCGAATGCTCTTGTCTTCGCTTCCCATCTCTGGCTACTCCCTCTTTTCCTCTCTCCGGCTCGCTGCAAACCTCAAGACTCGATCGAAACCCGCACAGACCGTCCCGCGGCCTCGAAGACGACGATGCGCGGATTGTCCGCCTCCTCGCGAAAACGCACTTTCATGACCATCGGCGAATGCAACCCCCTCGCGCCCACGCCATCTTCGACCCCTCCGGGCCAGGCCGCCGTCATGGGCTGCCCGGCCACACGCCACCACGGTTCTTCGTCGTCGAGCGCTAAAAGGTTACCGGGCAGCGACTCGCGATCCGAGGCCTGCGAAACCGCGAGTCCCTCGTCCCCCGACGAAACCACCACCCTTCCGACGTCGAAGGTGAGAACGAGGACGTCCGATAGAGCGCCTGCACGATCCGCCTCGGCTCGGAGGATTCGGCCACCGGCTTCCGCGATGCTTTCGAAGACTTCGAGACCGGAGAGTGTCGACATCACAGTAGTCTACACTGACGCGTCTTCGAGGAGAATTGATTGCCGAACCGCAGGTCGACAAAGCAGGACGAATCCGACGCCGAGGACTCGACGCTCGTTCGCCCGGACGGGCTCAGCGTCCGGCGAAGGCGGCACGATCATGGCTGGTCGCCGCGCGAACTCGTCCTCGCGATCGAAAGAGCCTGCTTCGATGCCAGTGGATTGCGCCGAACGCTGACGCCGAATTTGATCCAGGCGATCGAAGAGCAGCACGAACGGATCCCCTATGACCAGCTCTTGCTCCTGGCCGATGGACTCGCCTGCGACCCCATCGACCTGATCGCCGAAGGTGAGTTTTCGAGTCGGGGCGGGCGGAACCGGTTGCCCCATTAGGCTGAGCCTCGGACTCTAAGGTCCCGCCTGATCGGGTTTGTCGAAGGCCCAGCGACCACGGCGCGTCTCGAATTCGAGTGTCGTCGAAAGTGCTTCCAGAAAATCGACGCGATTCCAGTCCGCGGCTCCGAAGCGTGTCAGATGATCGGTCTTGATCTGGCAGTCGACGAAGTTGAAATCCCAGCGGCCAAGCTGACGGACGAAAGCGCTGAAGGCGATCTTCGAAGCGTCATCGGCCGTCGCGAACATCGATTCGCCGAAAAACGCCCGCCCCAACGACACACCGTAGAGGCCACCCACGAGTTCGCGGTCTCTGCCCTCCCGCGCCTCCCAGGCTTCGACCGAATGCGCGAAGCCGAGTTCATGAAGTCCGATATAGGCTTCGATCATGTCGTCGGTGATCCAGGTTCCCGCTTGCCCCGGACGCGGGACCTCGCTGCACGCCCGAATGACGGCTTCGAAGGCGAGGTCCATCGTCATGGAGAAGGGCTCGGCGCGCTCGCGTTTCGCGAGGCTATGGCTCACGTGAATCTCCGCCGGTCGAAGCACCGAACGCGGGTCGGGCGAGAACCAGAGGATCGGATCCTTGTCGTACCATGGAAATACGCCCTGCGCATAAGCCGCCAGGAGTCGCTCGGCTTTGAGATCGCCGCCATAGGCGAGGAGCCCGCGCGGGTCGCTGTCGCGGGGATCCGGAAAGGGAAAGGCGCGGACCAGCTCCGCGATCCATTGAGAAGTAGACGTCGAAGCCGAAGAGCTCATAGGGTCGCGAAGCGAATCGCATCCGCCGGCCATTGCTCCGACGCATGAATGGCCGGCAACACTTCATCGATCGACTCGACGGATCGCCAGATCTCGAGATGTTTCTCGTTCATGAAGCGCAGCTCGACGCTCAGCTCGAGAAGCGAGTAGAGCGAATCGTAGAAGCCGTTCTGATTGAAGATGATGATCGGCTTGGGAAAGATCCCGAGCCGCTTTTGAGTGATCGCTTCAAAGAGTTCCTCGAACGTTCCCGAGCCGCCGGGGAGCGCCACGATCGCATCGGCCAGCCTCAACATCTCACGCTTTCTTTCGTGCATATCGTCGACGAGTTGGAGCTCGGTCAAGTCGGGATGCGCCCATTCGAGCTCTCGCATGAAATGCGGAATGACTCCCACGACCGAGCCGCCATGGGCGAGCGCCGCGTTGGCCAGCGCGCCCATCGAGCCCACGGCGCCGCCGCCATAGACGAGGGTGTCTCCGGCTCGTGCGATCGCCTCGCCGAGCGCCCCGGCGGCATCGTGATAAACCGGGTCACAGCTAGCGCTCGAAGCGCAGAAAACGAGAATACGGCGCCCGGTCTCTTGCTTTCCATCCATCGTCTTCGTCCATTTCTGTGCGGCGCACCCGCCCAACGACTCCGACCGCTCTCTTCTGGCCCTCGCCGGGCCGTCTTCGCTTTCATACGACGACCGGCGACCCGCAACGACCCAGTAGACGAACCCGGAGTTGACGGGATAGGCCTTCGGCCGTAGGGTTGCGGCTTCCGGTTCGAACGCAAGGGGTTGATTTCCGGCGCTTGCAGACCCTCGGAACCGTTCGACCCATCGAGCAAGACAGCAGCGAAGACAAGATGGGTTGAACGTGCGGGACTGACCTGATCGCAACCAAATCGCGAATGGCGTGAAGGGGCGCGATGGAAGTGATGGATGTAATCACACCAGGTCGGTTGCCCTGCCCGAGTTGCTAAGCGCCCTTCAACGATCGAGACATAGCGGGAATTCGTCCGTCTTCGGCCTACAGCGAGCCTGTAGATCGAGAACGAACGCAGACTCGAATCAACGATCGTGCGAGAGGCAGCATGTCCGACATTCCAGACGAGCCCACCGATCGAGGGAGCGCGACCAGCTCCGTACACGCTGGCGAACTCCGCCAGCAAGAAGCCAACGCGATCACGACGCCGATCTATCAGACGTCGACCTTCTGGTTTCGCAACTCGAAAGAGGTCACCGACTATCAAGAAGGAAAGTCCACTCGCGAAGAATACGGGCGCTACGGTAATCCGACCTGGCGTTCGGTCGAGCGCAAGATCAGCGCGCTCGAGGGCGGTGAAGAGACGATCCTCTTCGCCTCGGGAATGTGTGCGGCGACCACGACTTTCATGGCGCTACTGCCCGAAGCCAGCCATCTCATCGTGACGAGCGACTGCTATCGGCGAACCCGCCAGTTCATCAATCAGTTCCTTTCGCGCATGGGAGTCGAAACGACGGTCATCGAACCCGGCAATCTCGGTGCCTTCGAGGCCGCTATTCGTCCGAATACCGTGCTCTTCTTCACGGAGTCGCCGACCAATCCCTACTTGCGCGTGGTCGATGTCCCAGCGTTCACGAAGGTCGCCCATGCCAAGGGTGTCAAAGTCGTCATCGACTCGACCTTCGCAACGCCGGTGAATCACAGGGCGCTCGGTGACGGCGCCGATCTCGTCTTGCATAGCGCGACGAAATATCTCGGCGGACACAATGACCTGCTCGCCGGCACGGTGACCGGACCGAGAGAACTGATCGAGCCGATCCGGGAAGCGCTCGGCGTCCTCGGCGGCATCATCGATGCCCACGCAGCCTGGCTCCTGTTGCGCGGAATCAAGACCCTCGACATCCGAATGGAACGACACAACGCGAACGGCCTCGCCCTCGGAACCCATCTCGAGAGCCATCCCAAGATTCGCAAGGTCTGGTATCCGGGACTCGAGAGTCATCCCGATCATGAAATCGCCAAGCGCGTCATGAGCGGCGCCGGTGGCGTCGTAACCTTCGAGATCGAAACCGACCTCGAAGGCGCCATGCGCTTCATCGACGCCACGATGATCCCCTATCAGGCCCCAAGCCTCGGGGGTGTCGAGAGCCTGATCGAATTGCCCGTGACCATGTCGTTCTGGGACGTTCCCAAAGAGGAACGGCTCAAGCTCGGGATCACAGACAGCCTGGTTCGCTACGCCTGCGGAATCGAAAACGCCGACGACATCATTTTGGACATCGATCAAGCGCTCGCGAAGGTCTAGCGGGCTCCTCGAATTCGACTCGTCGGAGCGTCATTTCGCTATCGACGCCTCTGGATCGCTCCTTCACGACTCGCACCGGAAGTTGTTCCAGGTCGGGGGCCGAGTAGATCCAGGTCTGATCGCGAGTGTCATCGCTTCGCCTGATCTTCGACACGCGCCGCGGACGCTGCTCGAATTCGATCGTCTCCATTCCCAACCTCTCGACGCGATAACGCTTGACGCGACCCTGACGGGGAACGGAATAACCCAGCGTCGGCGCTTCAGAGAGAAGGTCCAGACGGATTGCCGTCTGCATGAGCAGGGGATCCAGCAGTGCCGGGGAAGTAGGGATCTGCCATTGCGGACCCTCACCTACGTTGCGAACGATTCCGGCCTCGAGACGACCGCCTATCGCACCGATCTCCAGAATCGAATGGCCTCGCCTTTCGCCTGCTTCCTGCTTCCGTTCCTCGCGCTCTGCTACTGCTCGATCGGCCCTCCCTTTCCCCGACCGGCTACGGCCTGTCTGATATGCATCGCCATTGCCGTCGGTCACGCGCTCGTTTCCGGCGTGGCAACGTCGATGGGACACAGTGGAATGCTGTCACCGGTCGTCGCAGGTTGGGGGCCGCCGATTCTCTTCGGCGCGTGGGCAGCCGTGATGGGCAGTCGCCTTCGACTCGACCTGCTTCGTTAGGCGATGGACCGCCGGGCGGTCAGAAAAGGCGGCTCTGCGCCGGCGACGGATCAGAATGGCCGGACTCCATGGCGAGCAGTCGGGCCTTCAAGTCCAGACCGCCGGCGTAGCCCTGAAGCGCACCGCCGCGAGCGATCACGCGATGACATGGGATCACCAGGGGAATCGGGTTGGCGCCGTTCGCGGCGCCCACCGCGCGAACCGCCTTGGGATTCTCAATCGAATTCGCAATATCGGAGTACGAAAGCGTTTCGCCATACGCAATCTTGCCGACCATCTTGTAGACCGCGTGTTGGAATTCGGTCGCGCGCATGTCGAGGTCCATCGTGAATTCGCGCCGCTCACCCTCGGTGAACTCGAGAAGTTGATCGATCGTGTCATCGTGGGAGGCGCGGCGCTCGACGACCTTTGCACCAGGGGCGTGGGTCTTCTTCCAGCCCTCGAAGCCGCGGCCACTCTGATGCGGAAGCTCGACGTAGACGAGGCCTTTTTCGCTACTGACGATGCGCAGGCTTCCCAATCGCGTGTCGAAACGTGTCGAGGAGAGGACTTCCATGTCGCCTATTCTACCGGAGACCGCTGCGAATCAAACGGAAACCCCGCCTAATCCTGGTCACTTTCAGACGTGTCTTTCGGCCTCAGCAATTCCTCGCTGGGAATTTCGAGCCGCTTGATCATCTTCTGCAGCGATTGACGCGGTATTCCCAGCTTCTCCGCCGCACCACTCTTGCTCCCGGCCTCACGGACTGCGAGAACGAGCATCCGACGCTTGAGTGCGTCGACGGACCGATTGAGATCCCAATCGTCGACGGGTGCGAAACTCGAAGCCTCGACGGGACCGCGCGTGCCGCGTCCTATCGTCGTTCCACCCCGGACATGCTCCGAGAGATCCTCGAGGCCGATCGTATCTTCCGGACCCGCAAGAGCCGCGACCCGCTCGATCTCATTGGCGAGCTCTCGCACGTTGCCTGGCCATTCGTAGCCGACCAGACGATCCATCGCGGCATTCGAAAAGCCCTGGAATTCGCGACCGACCTTCGAGCCGGCCACATCGAGAAAGTGATGGGCGAGCGCGGGGATATCTGAACTTCGCTCACGGAGGGTCGGCAGTTCGATCTCGACCACGCGAAGCCTGTAATAGAGATCCTCACGAAAGCATCCGTCTTCGACCCGCTTCTTGAGATCGCGATTGGTCGCCGCCAGCACCCGGACATCGACCTTCAAGGTCTCCGAAGAGCCGAGCGGCCGAATTTCGCCGTCCTGAAGTACGCGCAGCAGCCGAACCTGCATGCCCGGTTCTGTCTCGCCAACTTCGTCGAGAAAGATCGTGCCGCCGTGGGCCACTTCGAAGAGGCCCTTCTTGTCGACGTGGGCTCCGGTAAAGGCCCCACGCTTGTGGCCGAAGAGTTCGCTCTCGAGCAGGGTATCCGGCAGCGCCCCGCAATTCTGGGCAACGAATTTTCCGTCCTTGCGCGGACCCGAATAGTGGATCGCCCGGGCCAACAAATCCTTGCCAGTGCCGGTCTCGCCGGTCAGCAGAACCGTCGCATCCGTCTGGGCGACTTTCTCCGTCACATCGAAGATCTTCTGCATGGCGGGCGCGTCGCCGATGATGCCCTCGAAGGAATAACGCGCCTCGACTTCGCGACGGAGATAGACGTTCTCGGCCCGAAGCCGCTCATTCGCCTCAGCGAGCGCTGCCGCGAGCTGTACATTTTCGCTCGACAATTCATAGACCTCGAGCGCGCGCTTCACGGTGATCCGGAGATCGTCGGGCTCCCAGGGTTTGGGGAGATAGCGATAGATTCGACCCTCGTTGATCGCGCTGATCAGCGAGGGCATGTCTGCGTACCCGGTCAGCATCATGCGGATCGCGCGGGGATTGCGCTCGATCACCTTCTCGAAGAACTCGACGCCACTCATCCCGGGCATCACCTGGTCGGAAATGACCAGGGCGATCGATTCCCGATCGAGAATCTCGAGACCCTTCTCGCCGCTTGAGGCTGAGAAGATTTCGTATTCGGAGCCAAGGGTATAGACGAGCGATTCGAGAATGGCGTCCTCGTCGTCGACGACGAGAATTCCGTAGCGGCGAGTGTCACCGGTCGGTCGTGCGCTCTCGATTTCGCTCATGAGGAGACGATAGCTCTGCCCGCCGTCTCGGTCGCGCACGCTGGATCGGGATCGCGGACGCGTAGGTCTCGTCTTTCGGGTGAGGGCCTGCGCCGAAATTAGCGCGCGGCCGCGAGTGCCTCGACGCGGTCGAGGATCAAGGCTTCGAGTTTCACACCGTCGAGCGCGTTGATTTCCTGAACACCGGTCGGGCTGGTGACATTGATCTCGGTCAATTTTCCGCCGATCACGTCGATGCCCACGAAGAAGAGGCCGTGAGCCTTCAGGAACGGACCCACGCGCGAAATGATGTGCCGGTCTTGGTCGTCGAGCGGCGCCTTCGTCGCGCGTCCGCCCACGTGGAGATTCGCCCGGGTCTCCGCCTCTGCGGGTACACGCAAGACCGCGCCGATCGGCTCGCCTTCGAGCAGGAGGATGCGTTTATCGCCCTGGCGAATCTCCGGCAGGTATTGCTGCGCCATGGTGGAACGGGTTCCGAATTCCGTGGATTGCTCGAGGATCGAACTCAGATTTCGATCGTCGCTGCTGAGATGGAAGATGCCTTCGCCGCCCTTTCCATCGAGGGGCTTTACGATCATCTGCCCCCCCTGCTCGGCCATGAATTCACGCAGTGCCGAGATGTGCGAAGTCACCCGGGTCGCCGGCATCAGATCGGCGAATTGGACCGCGAGCAGCTTTTCGTTGTAGGCGATCACGGCGGCGGGGCGATTCAAGACGATCGTCTGCCCGCAGACATCGAGAATCTGCGTCGCGATGATGAAATCACGATCGACGGGTGGATCTTTTCGCTGGAAGGCGACATCGACTTCCTGGTCGAAATCGAAGATCCGCCTCTCTCCCTGCCGGATCGGAGACGCGGTCCCGAGCGCCAGTTCGATCACAGTGGCCTCGGCGCGAACCCGGCCGGCGTCGACTTCGAGGTTCAAAGGGTCGACGTAGAGCACCTGGTGTCCGCGATCCTGGGCCTCGCGCATCAGGACGATCGTCGTCGAGGCTTCCAAGGGCTCTGCTTCGAGGGGATCCATCACGAATGCGAGCGTGAGAGGACGGCCAGTTCCAGAGGGTATCGACATGTCGAACTCCGAAGGCTTCCGAGGTGTTAGAGGGTGTCGTGGGTGTCGTGGAATCGAACGAGTTAGCGTGAATCGGTAGCGCACCCACGACGGCGTCGGCTAGTTTCTGCAACTTCGGAGAACAAATGGCCTTTTTCCGGTCTGGGGGGATCCGGATCGCCCTTGGCGCGCTGTCTGTCATGGCCGCCTCCGCGATCGTGGGCGCCCTGGCGATCTACATACTCCTGATTCGCGATCTTCCCGACTTTCGCAGCCTCGACGACTATCGTCCGCCGGTCGTAAGTGAAGTCTTTGACCGCAACGGACATCTGATCGGCGAGTTCTACACACAACAGCGTAGACTCGTCGCGATCAACGATATTCCCCGCCACGTCCAATTTGCTTTCGTCGCCGCGGAAGACGGTTCCTTCTATACGCATGGCGGCGTCGACTACTCCTCGATCCTGCGCGCCGCGCTCGCCAATCTTCGCCAGGGCGGAATCGCCCAGGGCGCTTCTACGATCACCCAACAGATGGTGAAGAGCCTTCTGCTCACCCCCGAACGAACCTATACGCGAAAGATGAAGGAGATCATCCTCTCGCGACAAATCGAGCAGCAATTCAGCAAGGACGAAATCCTCTATCTCTATCTGAACCAGATCTACTTCGGAAATTCCGCCTGGGGAATCGGACAGGCCGCGCGCAGCTATTTCGGCAAGGAGGCTCCCGAACTCACGATTTCAGAAGCCGCGCTGCTCGCCGGACTTCCCCAGCGACCGAGCGCCTACGATCCCAATCGGAATCCTACGGCCGCGGAAACCAGACGACGTTATGTGTTGCGCCGGATGTGGGGCGACGGCTATATCGACGAGGCGACCTACCAGAGTGCGCTCGACGCGCCGCCTGAAATCAAACTGCATCCGGACTACGAAAACCTACACGTCTCGGGCTATTTCACGGAAGCGGTTCGTCGCCTGCTCTTCGAACATCTCGATGGCGACGTAGTCCTCAACGAGGGTCTGCGCATCGAGACCACCCTCGACATCGATCTTCAGAGCGCCGCCCGAGATGCCGTCCGGGCGGGACTGGTCAATCACGACCGTCGCCGAGGCTATCGCGGTCCGATGCGACAGGTTCCGGAAGAAGAGATCGAGCAGGAACTCGGAAAGCTCGACGAACTCAACGCCAAGCGATTCCAGCTGACCGAGATCCCCGATTTCCTGGCCACGTTCGACGAAAGCCTCGGCGCGACGACTCCGGATTCCCGGCTCGAGGGCACGGAGGACAGCGAGAGTCCACGCGAGCCGTTGGGGCTCGCAGACCTGGAACACGTGCCGGCGACCCGTGAC
>CAWLAJ010000013.1:0-33875 GCA_963854795.1 Deltaproteobacteria bacterium UBA4427
AGAAAGCCTTCGCGGAGATCTTCTTCGATGACGTTCGCGTTCCCATCGAGCATCAATTGGGCGAAGAAGGCAAGGGTTGGGACGTCGCGATGGCGACGGCGGGATTCGAACGCGGTCTCATGCTACGTAGCCCGGCGCGCTTTCAAGACACCGCCCACAAGCTCGTGGCCCTCTACAAAAAGACCGTGGCTTCTGGCCAGCCGACGGCGCCGGGTCTGCGCGACGAGGTCGCGCAGTGTTGGATGGACGCCGAAGCCTACGCGCTCAACACCTATCAGACGGTTTCCCGACTGCTCGCCGGCGGCAAGATCGGCGCCGAAGCGAGCCTGAACAAGATCTTCTGGTCGGAACTCGATACGAAGATGCATCGAACTGCGCTAGCGCTCCTCGGCTACCGTGGGGAGCTGCTGCCCGGGTCTCCGGCCGCCGGTGAAATCGGCGAGTGGCTCGACGGATATATCTTCGCGCTGGCGGGTCCGATCTACGCGGGCACGAACGAGATTCAACGCAACATCATCGCTGAGCGCATTTTGGGAATGCCGCGGAAGTAGTCGCGGCCGGCTCGAGAAGGAAGCCCCATCCATGGAGTTCAACTTCACCGAAGACCAGATCCTGCTCCGGGAAACCGTCCGTGACTTTCTCACCGGCGAGTGTTCGGTCGAGCATGTCCGAGCGCTCTGGGAATCCGAATCGGCACGCTCACCCGAATTCTGGCAAAAATTCAGCGAGATCGGGGTTCCCGGCCTGTTGATCCCCGAGGCCTTCGGTGGCCTCGGCATGACGGAAATCGACTTCGTTGGCGTGATGGTCGAAGTCGGACGCGCCGCGCTCGCGGAACCGGTCGTCTCGACGGCCTTCGTGGCAGCGCCGCTGATTCGCGATTGTGAAGACAAGGCATTGGCGGCCCTCTGGCTGCCAAAGATCGCAACCGGCGAGGCGATCGTTGCGGTCGCGCAACCGACTTCGCCACTCGTGGGCGATGTCCACATCGCCGACCTCGTCATCGCGCGTTCCGGCGATTCGCTCTATGCCATTCCGGCCTCCGAAGTCACGGCGACGGCGCAACTCTCGAACGACCCGTCGCAAAAGCTCTCGACGATCGAATTCACGCCGAGCAGCGAGTGGAAGATTGCCAGCGGCGAGGCGGCCGATCGTCTGGAAGCGATGGCGCTCGATCGGGGAGCCCTGGCCTGTGCGGCTCAGCAGTTGGGCGCCTGCGATCAATTGATCACGATGTCGGTCGAGTACACCTCCCAGCGAAAACAATTTGGGGTTCCCATCGGCAGTTTCCAGGCCGTCAAACATCAGGTCGCGAACCTGAAGGTCGCGCTCGAATACGCGCGCAGTCACGTCGAGCGCGCCGCGCATTCGATCGCCGTCGATGCGCCGACGCGATCCGTCGACGTCTCGATGGCGAAAATCTCAGCGGGTGAAGCCGCGCTCAAAGCGGCAGAAACATCGCTTCAAGTTCATGGGGCTCTCGGATATACCTGGGAGCAGCATCTGCATGTCTGGATGCGGCGCGCCTGGACGCTCGATCTGGCTTGGGGAGAAACTGCGTGGCATCGAGCGCGGCTCTCGTCGGCACTTTTTGAAGACACGCTTCCGGCGGTGAACTTTGGCTATGCGCCGGCATCGATCTGACACCCGCGAGATGATCTGCGCGGCCGCCGGATCGAGGAGATGGGCTGCTACGCTGAGCCGTGCAGGCTGCGTTCACGAGTTGGAACTGCGCAGGTTTTCAAACCGATCCAACAGGAGACGAGATGAGTAAGAAGCGAGTTCCCGCGATGGAAGGCTGGCTCAACATGGACGAGAGCGATCCGCGACTCCTTGGCTATCTGGATGAATCGAGTGGCAGCTATTTCTTTCCGAAGGATGTCGCGATCAGTCACGCTCCCGGTCACGCGGACGCGGAGTTCAAGGAAGTCGCACTTTCGAACCGCGGCAAGCTCTGGTCGTATACGACCAACCACTACAAGCCCCCGGAGCCCTACATTTCCCCCGACCCCTTCGAGCCCTACACGGTCGCGGCCGTCGAGTTGACCGAAGAGCGGATGATCATACTCGGACAATTGGCGGACGGCGTCGATCCAAAAGACATCGAAGTTGGCCAGGATATGGAACTCGTCTTCGGGACCCTGTACGAAGACGAAGAAAACGAATACATCGTCTGGAAATGGAAGCCGGTCGCTGCCTGAGACGATCGAGTCGATTGAGGATTGAGGAGACACAGATGAGCAAGAATGATGTGGCGATCCTGGGCGCGGGCATGCATCCCTGGGGCAAGTGGGGCCGGAATTTTGCAGAGTACGGCGTTTTTGCCATCAAGGCGGCGATGAAAGACGCGGGTCTCGAGTGGAAGGACGTCGACTTCATCGTCGGCGGCGACACGATGCGCAATGGTTATCCCGGCTACGTAGCGGGCGCGACCTTCGCCAAGGCGATGGGTTGGACCGGCGTTCCGATCGCGAGTTGTTATGCGGCGTGCGCGACAGGGGCTCACGCGATCGAGATCGCTCGAACCCGAATCCTGGCCGGCATGGCCGATGTCGTCGTGGTTGCAGGAGCCGACACCACGCCCAAGGGTTTCCTGGCACCGAACAAGGGCGAGCGTACTCTCGATCCCGATTGGCTGCGATTTCGGCTGCTCGGCGCGACGAACCCGACCTATTTCGGACTCTACGCCCAGCGACGTATGGACCTCTATGGCGCGACCGAACAGGACTTTGCCCACATCAAGGTGAAGAACAGCAAGCACGGCGCCGCCAATCCGAATGCCCGCTACAAGAAAGTGTTCACGGAAGAGGAAGTCCTCGCGTCACCGCTCGTGGCCGCGCCGCTGCGACTCTTTGAAATCTGCGCCACCAGCGATGGCGGAGCAGCCGTCGTCTTGACCTCGATGGAGTTCGCGAAGAAGCACGGCGTCAAGAATCCGGTTCGCGTCTCCGCCGTCTCGACCGTCTCGCCGACCTTCCCGAACACCACCATCGACATGCCTGATTTCTCAACGGATTCCGCTGCAGGCATTCCGGCCCCCGATCGAAGTTTCAAGGATTCGATCTCGTACGCGGCCTATCAGGAAGCCGGAATCGGTCCCGAAGACCTCGATCTCGCAGAGGTCTACGATCTTTCGTCGGCCCTCGAACTCGATTGGTACGAGAACATCGGCCTGTGCAAGCCGGGCGACGCTGAAAAACTCTTGCGCGATGGCGACACCACGATCGGTGGCCGCATTCCCGTCAACGCGAGTGGCGGACTCGGCTGCTTCGGAGAGGCCGTGCCCGCCCAGGCCATCGCTCAGGTATGCGAGCTGACGTGGCAATTGCGAGGGCAGGCGGGAGAGCGACAGGTCGACGGTGCCAAAGCTGGGATCACGGCGAATCAGGGACTCTTCGGCCACGGCTCGTCGGTGCTCTGTACCCGTTAGTCGCAGCGAGGCTCGATGTCGATGGACTAGATCTCTATCGCGTTGTTGGCGTGAAAGTTCGGCGCGCCGGGGCCACTGCGGAGTGGTCTAGAGCTTGCCGCCAGCCTTCAGCCAGCGTTTGACGACTTCTTCGCCCTCGCGCGGATTGTAGAGATCCTCTTGCAGGGACCAGAGTCCGTTGCCCGCGTACTCGAGAATCGTGATGCAACCAAAGCGGTAGACCTCGTCTCCACCTTTCGGATCCGGGAACACCTGCCAGGGGTAGAAGACGACCCGGTTGCCCTCGATGATGTACCAGTCCACGGGAAACTCCATCGGCGGCGCGGTCGCCATGACTTCCTTGATGCCTTTGCGAATCGCCTCGCGTCCCTCGAAAGTTCCCAGGTGATGCTCGATCCATACCCCGTCCTCGGAATGCAGATCCGCCCAGGCATCCCAGTCCTGGGAGTCTCCGGTCGCCACAAAGTGCCGGTACGCTTCCTCGACCTCGCTTCGCTTCCATTGTGTCATGTGGTCGAGCATAGGTCGGCGATTGATCCTCTGCAGCCGTCCAACGAACCTTGTAGTTTCCGATCTCGTGAGAAGTCGGCCCGACCCAAGACGCGTTCTGACTCCCGCAAGACCGGCTCTACTCGAGTGCGCCGATCTCAGTGGCGATCGCCGATCGGCTGACCGATCGCAATCCTTGAGAGTAGGCGCATTGCTTCGTCGGGATGCTCGGCGGCCATCTCCGTCAAGACCGCGTGCGCCTCTCGACCCATCAAGGACAATGCGGCGATCGCGGCCCGCGCCGCATCCGACGAGTCGTTGCCGGCGACGCTTCGGAGCGCTGCGACGGCTTGCGGGTCGAGGGTGGCTGCCGCCCGTACGGCCGCGAGTCGAACCGGTGCGGCGGGATCCTCGAGCGCCCGCGTCAAGTCAGACAGAGCAGCGATTCCGTCGAGGCGGACAAGCCGCGTGACGGCCTCGGCGCGCACCGCCGGGGATCGGTCCGTTCGCAGCAAAGCTCGAAGCTGGGCCGACGCCTCGGGTCCCTCGGCATAACGCACCGCGGTCACTCTGGCCTCGGACGACTCTCCGGCCAGAAGCGTTTCGGTGACCGCGTCATCGAGTCGACCCTCGGTCGCGCCTAACGCCCCATAGAGAACGAGCGGTACGCGTGGCTGCAGTGACCGGATGCGTTGATCGAGCGCGGTCCGTAGCGCGACCGGGCGCTGTTCGGCGATCATTTCGAGCAGCAGCGCGGATGTCCGTTCCATCTGTGGCCGAAGCAGGGCATCCACGATCGCATGGGCCGCTCCGGGGAGAAGGTGATCCGACAAGCCCTCGAAGTCGGCCAGACGCCGGGCGGCGTCCATTGCGATCTTCGGCTGACCGACCGCGCAAAGACGGGCCAGGTGGAGGGCACCGGCGTCTCCCTCGCGTGCCTCGACGGCGACGGCAAGATAGTGCTCGATCACATCGAGTTCCCCGGACATCGGTCGCGAGAGATATCCCTCCCCACCTCCGGCGACTTCGAGCAAAGCAGCGCGCGCCGCATCGTCGGGAACGCGAATCCGCCAAATGGATGCGCTGGAAAGCGCGCCGACCGCGACGAGAAGGCGCTGACCCTTTTCGAAGCGCGGCGAACGTGACGGGGCAGGCTCTTCCCATGCGATGACGAGAGATTCGGGAAGGCGGCCCTCGGCGTGAAGCGACCGCGTGACATCGAGATCGGCCAGGTAGCCGGCGTGTGCGAGGCGCGTGATCCGCTCGACTTCGGCGACGACGATGATGGGAGCCTCTTCCAGAGCCGCAATGACGCCGGGGGCCGCCCACGCAATCGTTGGATGTAGCGAAATCGCGACCAGCCACGCGACCGCTTGCGCAATTCGAATGGAGAGTCGGTCAGGGCGCATCGTAATAGAGCGCGTTCGTCACACCGAGAGCCATCACGCCCGATTCACCCACGTTCCCGTCGACCAGATCGGCCAAGGTCGTATTCATCGATGAATCGAGATTGTTCGCGAACACCGGGAACATCGGCGCACAGACTCCATCGCTGCCCTTCACGATCACCACGAACCAGGTGTCCTCAGTGAGCCCCGAGAACGGAATCGTGATATCGGCCTCGAGACGATCCGCCCCGGGGACCGCGGCAACATTCACGACGGAGATATCGAAATCGCCATCACCGAGAGTCGCAGGATCACAGTCGCCTTCCGTCAGGACCTGCAACGGTGTCGCGCCATAGAGGTAGGGATTCATCGGATCGATCACATTCGTTGTGGCATTCACGTAGACTTCGATTCGGTCGAAGGGCGCCCAGGTCGGTGCTTGAACGCGAATATCCAGTTCGACGTCACCGCTCGCGTCGACGACATGAGTCGAACCGTTTCGAGTGAGATCCGCCGCGGCCCCGCTGCCATCCGTGGCGCGCAACACCGTCGTCACGAAGATGCCCTGTCCACCGGTGGCCTTGCCCGCATCGACCATGTTGGCGACCTCGGCGCCGTCGACTGTGCCGGCCTGATCCGTGCCCACGGCGGCCGCCGTCCATGTCCGCGCGCCGGCAGCACCCAGATTCGTAAAACGATGTGAATCGGTATCTGCGATGAAGGTCGTCTGGATGTCCTGATTCAGCAGGTTGAACCAGATCCCGATTCGCGACGTGAGGAACTCGTTCTGGCTGCCGCGCGAGTCCCCATTCCAGAGTTCGAGAGCCGGAAAGGGAAAGAAGAGATTCGTCGTGACGGGCTCATCGAGACGATGCTCCAGTCGACCGGCCGCGTCGAGGCCATCGCTTGGCGGGACCAGCGACGTATCGATCTTGAGCGGAACGAAATGGGAAGTGATGTGATTGATCTGGACCGTTGTATCGGGCGTCGACGTCGTTCCCGTTGTTGCCAGCGAGAAGATCTCAGCTGGGGTCGCATTGAAATTGCCGGCAGACGGAAAGTCCTGGCCAGGTGGAGCCGCCTGCGCCCAATCCGTCGAACCGCCGGAAATTCGGCTGGCATCGACCGTGAACGGATAGCCGTTGAAATGCCCATAGCTGAAGGTCGTGATCTCTTCTCCGACAGTCGAACTCACCCAATCACCCAGACCGAGCGCAACGATCGTTGGATCGAGGTCGGTATGAACGTGGTGGTCGGTCATGATGATGTTGTCCACGCCCTCACCCGCATAACCTTCTACGCGTTTGGAATGACTGACGCGAGAGTCCGCCGAATTGATTCCGTGGACGTGGAAGTCCGAAGAAACAAAGCCGGCCGTATCGAGCACGCGCGCGATCTGGGTAGCGACTTCCGTTTGATTTCCGCCAACCATCGTGACCTGTTGATCGCTCCTCGAGTACTCGGTTCCGCGACTCACGTAGACCTGATAGGTCCCCGGTTCGAGATCGAAGGTCGCGGTCCCGTCGGCGCCGGTATAGACCGCGTCCACGAGACCAAAAGGCAAGCCGTCGTCGGGATCGTTCAGCAGGGCCAGAGTCGACCCTCCGAAGCCGGGGACTTCAGGGCCGGGGAAGAGAAACCTGGGACTCGGATCGAATCCGACGACCGTGATGCGAGCGGGGAGCGGCGTCGCTGTCCCGTCGGTCACGGTGACTGAAAGCGAACCCGTCGCGGGCAGATTGACGTTGACGACTTCCGACGCACCCGGGACGAAGGACACGGGAGTTGCCGGAGGAACCGGAAACCCGAATCGATAGAGCGTCCCGTGGCGTCCGACCACGACACCGAGGGTTTCTGCTCCGGCGGGCAAGGGCACTTGCCCCGCATAACAACCGTTTTCATCCGTTGTGAAATGCGTCAAGAGGGCGACGATGATGCCGAGCGGGTTGAATCGGCCAACCGTCACTTTCGAGCCAGGCGCTGGAACGCCGGCTACGGTCACACAACCAGAGATTTCCGCGTTCGGAATTCCCTTGATCGCCAGCTCGAGATCCACCGCGGAGGATGCACTGCCCGAACCGACGCCGATATAGCGGGTCATGGTCAGGCTCTCCCCCGCAAGAATCGTATTGGGGTCGGTCAGCCCGATGAGAGTTAAGAGGATGCTCTTGTTGTGCAGAACCGTGAATACGCCCGCGGTCAGCAAATAACTTCCCGGTTCGGGCGATGTCGACGTGTAGGCGTAGTCGACTTCACTGGCTTCACCGACGCCGTGAAAGGCCATCGTGCCCGTGTTGGCGATCAGCGCAGGTCCAACCCCCCGATTGGGAGTCAACATGAGGTCTAGCTCGCCGCCCGGATTCAACCAGTCGCCATGGAAGACCTCGACGGAATCGCTCGCGCCGATATTCGTGATCGTCGTGACCATCTTGATATGCGCATCGTGCGCGGAGAGTTCGAAATCGGTACAGCCTTCGACGGTTTGGTCGACATCGTTTGCGCCGGGTGGAAACGTGAAGGGCGCCGTGACCAGGGTCGACGGATCGATGAAGTCGAGCAAGTCATCGGGTCCACATGTCCGAACGATGGCCGGATTGCCGTCCGAGCCATCGTTCACGATCACCACGGTCTGGGGGTTCACGACGGTTTCGATATTCACCATCGGTGCGATCTCGAGAAAGTTGTCGACGCCCGGTCGTCCCTTCAATTCGGCATCGATCAGATTGCCGCCGTATTGTCCGACGCTGTATAGATCCCGCTGCGCGACGTCTTGAACGATGAAACGCGCCTTGCAGCTTTCGAGCAGGTAATCGCCTAGGCGACTGTGGCCTAGCGGGCCGGTAATCAAATCGGCGGAGTCCGTGATGACACGAGCGCTCGCCCGAGGCAGGTAACTGAACGTCACGCCCTGTGTGAGCTGCTCGCCATCAATCATGCGAGTGGCTTGTACGAGCAGGATGTTATCTGCGGACAAACCATCGTCCGGACCCAGCGTCGCGCTGAAGGTTCCGACCGGCGATTCGACGAGGGCGACTGCGAGTGGGGCGAAATTGAGGGTGACCTGTGGTGGTCCCGCGAAGACACCGGCGAGTTGGAAGTTCACCTCGACGTTACAGCCGGCGACCTCTTCCAAGACCATCGGCGAATGGATTGTGATCGTCGGCACCGGCTGACACGTAAAAGCCGACAGGGGAACGACGACGGCAATCCAGGCGAGCCGCGAGAGCCGGATGGGCCGCGCGATCGAGTCCGGGCGTCGCGTCGCCCGCAGTTCTTTGTCCATCGAGAAGCCCTTTCGGCGGCTTTGAAATCCGCGCGTTCGCGGCCAAATGGTTGGTTCCCCAGACGTCCAATGTCGCATGATCCGATTGGATTTCGACGGTTTTCTGAGGGGACCGTCCTCGCTCGATCTGTACGGAAGAATCTTCCGATCCGGGCGACACATTCGCGCAGCGAGAACCACTCTACGGATAGATCTGAGGATTTCCAATGCAAGCTGATCGCCCTGTTCCTCGCGCTGGCCGCTTTCTATTCAGGTCAAGCCACTCGATTATCGTGCAACTCGTCGCGATGGCTCTGTGTCTAATGGGTTCCAGCAATGCGCTCGCCCAGAGTCACGAAGTCATCCACTTCGACTTTACGCCCGACACTTCGTTCAGCCTTCTCGGCGGGACCATCGTGACGCCACCCGATGGCACCCTCGACCTGGGTGCTGGAAGGATCTCGGTCGAAGCGACCGCGCCGGGTGTTCTAATCCCAGGAGGGGTCTTCATTTTCGATTCCCTCGAGATCGCGGGAACCGTTTCCAAGGACGTGTTTGGCGCGGCGCAGATCGACGGCGACTATGCGGCGAGTCAATCCGCGCCGTTGGTGGGAACCCTGGCGCCCGCCATGAACGGCGGCAACTTCTCGGCCGACCTGGCGCTCAATGTGAACATCGTTCTGGGCTGTGTCGGAAGTGGATGCTCTTCACTCGGCTTTCCGATCAGCGACATCGGACTTTCACTGCTCAGCGTGAGCTTCCTCTCCGTCACCGATCTGGCTGTCTCCGGAAACGCACGGATCACGGCCAATTTTCCGATCGAGGTCGACGGTGTGCTCGGCACGCTGGATCTGATCGGCGTCGAAGTCTCTCGCAGCTTCGTGGTCCCCGAACCAGGGACTTTCATTCTGGTTGCGGCCGGACTGCTCGGGCTGGCGGCGCAGCGACGACCTGCTCGCCGTCTGTGTGGCCGAGCCACTTCCATGTGTAAGGGATCCTGAGTATTCCCGAAGCGCGGTGAGTGTGCTCCGCCAAAAAAAGAACCCCCGCCCCATGCTCTCACACGGTGACGGGGGTTCTCTTTGTTCTTCGGGCTTGTGAGCCAGGACCTACATCATCCCGGGCATACCGCCCATACCACCCATGTCCGGCATACCACCGCCACCGCCGCCACCACCCTTCTCGGGTTTGTCGGCGATCATGGCTTCCGTCGTGAGCAGCAGGCCGGCGACCGACGCTGCGTTTTGCAGCGAGATGCGGACGACCTTGGCGGGGTCGATGACGCCCGCTTTGATCAGGTCCTCGTAGATCTCGGTGGCCGCATTGAAGCCGTTGGCTCCCTTTTGGTTCTTGACCTTGTCGACGACGATCGAACCTTCGATGCCGGCGTTCTCGGCGATGAACCGGAGCGGGGTTTCGATGGCACGCCGCAGGATGTTCAGGCCAGCGATCTGTTCATCGTTGCTGGCCTCAACGTCGTCCAGGACTGCAGCGCAGCGAAGGAGTGCGACGCCGCCGCCAGGCACGATGCCCTCTTCGACGGCTGCTCGAGTGGCGTGGAGTGCATCCTCGACGCGCGCCTTCTTCTCCTTCATCTCGGTCTCGGTGGCGGCACCCACCTTGACCACGGCGACACCGCCGACCAGCTTGGCGAGTCGCTCCTCCAGCTTCTCGCGGTCGTAGTCTGAGGTGGTCGCTTCCACCTGTCCACGGATCTCGGCACATCGACCTTGGATGTCCTTCTTGGTCCCGGCACCATCGATGATGATGGTGTTGTCCTTGTCGATCGAGACGCGCTTGGCCTGACCGAGGTCCTTGACCGTGACGTTCTCGAGCTTGAGGCCGAGCTCTTCCGCGATGACCTGTCCCCCCGTGAGAACGGCCATGTCCTGGAGCATCGCCTTGCGGCGATCACCGAAGCCGGGCGCCTTGACGGCGGCCACATTGATCGTGCCGCGGATCTTGTTCACGACGAGCGTGGCGAGAGCCTCACCGTCGATGTCCTCGGCGACCAGAAGGAGCGGCTTGCCGGCACGAGCGACCTGCTCGAGCAGCGGGAGGAGATCCTTCATGTTGCTGATCTTCTTCTCGTGAAGAAGGATCAGCGGCTCTTCGAGAACGGCTTCCATACCCTCTGGATCCGTCACGAAGTACGGCGAGAGATAACCGCGATCGAATTGCATGCCCTCGACGACGTCGAGCTCGGTTTCGAGGCTCTTGCCCTCTTCGACCGTGATCACGCCTTCTTTGCCGACCTTGTTCATCGCTTCGGCGATGATCGTACCGATCGTCTCGTCCGAGTTGGCCGAGATGGTGCCGATCTGTGCGATTTCGCTGGTATCGCGGGTCGGCTTGCTGATCTTCTCGAGTTCACCCGTGATGGCGATGACACCCTTGTCGATGCCGCGCTTGAGGTCCATGGGGTTCATGCCCGCGACCACGAGCTTGCTGCCCTCACGAAAGATCGCCTGAGCGAGCACCGTGGCCGTCGTGGTTCCGTCGCCTGCGATGTCCGAAGTCTTCGATGCGACTTCCTTCACCATCTGGGCGCCCATGTTTTCGAACTTATCTTCGAACTCGATCTCCTTGGCGACGGTGACGCCGTCCTTGGTGATCGTCGGTGAGCCGAAGCTCTTGTCGATGATGACGTTTCGACCTTTCGGACCGAGTGTGACGCGGACCGCATTCGCGAGTCCGTCGACGCCGGCCAGGATCTTGGCGCGCGCCTCCTGATCAAAAATGACTTCCTTGGCCATGATATGAGCCTCCTATTTCTATTCGAAGACCGCGAGGACGTCGTCCTCACGAATGATGATGTGCTCGTCACCGTCGACATTGACGTCGGTGCCGGCATATTTGCTGAAGAGGATGCGGTCGCCGGCCTTGACCGCGACTTCGGACACATTGCCATTGTCGAGGGTCTTGCCGGGGCCGACGGCGGCCACGAGGCCTTCCTGCGGCTTTTCCTTGGCAGAATCGGGGATGATGATGCCCCCACTGGTGATCTCTTCCTCATCCACGCGCTTGACGAGGATGCGGTCCTGGAGCGGACGGATCTTCATGAATCGCCTCTCTAATGCTCCCCAGTCCAGCTGGAGAGCCAATGGCCCCTTCGATTTTCGAATTCTGCGACTTTTTCGTCGACGGCATCTCGAATCGATTGGGCCGGGTTGAAAAGCCAATCCGCGAGCCCTCCGGCAGGGAGGCGCGGACACGGAATTGGCCGAAGTCCATTTCGAAGGTCGTCCGAGTGCTTCGGACGGCTTTTGGCAGTCGGAGCCTCCGAGTGCCAATGGCGCGGCAAGCTAAACACTTGGCGGGTTGCGTCAAGCGCTGAAGGCCCAAAGGTGCGAAAAAAATTGCACAGCGGGGCGCCAGCGGTTGACTTTCGCCTCGGTTTCGTCACGCTCTCGAGGCGAAAGAACGTCGAAGGCGCCCCGCGTCGCTCCATCCGAGCGGCCCTGTCCGCTCGAAGCGATCGATCGAGACACCAGAGACTCACGAGCCCGGCCAACCCGCTGGGTCCACGGGTCATCCACGGGTCAAAAGGAGGTTCCCGCCCATGCCTCGAGCAGAAATGAACTCCGCGACTTCGAGCCGCCCCTCGACAACCGCTTCGTCGACGACCCAGCGTTCGTCACGGACACCCAATTCGTCGCAGACGCTTGCCCTGACAAGACGCCAGCGGCAGGTTTTCGACTATATCTCCGAGTTCGTTGCCAAGGAGGGCTATTCGCCCAGTCTCGAGGAGATTGCGGCGGCCTTCGACCTCTCGTCCGTGGCCACGGTCCACAAGCATGTGAAGCATCTCGTCGACAAGGGCTACTTGCGCAAGGCCTGGAATCGCTCGCGTTCGGTCGAGCCGGTTCCCGCCGAAGAGTCGGTTCCCAGCATTCAGCTCCCGATTCTCGGCACGGTGGCAGCGGGCAGTCCCATCGAGGCGCTCGAACCCGAGGCGGGAACGGCGGAGATGTTTTCTGTGCCCTCGGACATGATTCCCGCGAGCAAGGACCACTACGTGCTTCGCGTGCGTGGAGATTCGATGATCGAAGATCAGATCTGCGACGGCGACCTGGTCGTGATCGAAGGGAAGCAGGAGGCGCGCAACGGCGAGACCGTCGTGGCGCTGGTCGAGGGCGCCGAGGCCACGCTGAAGCGCTTCTATCGAAACGGCTCGCAGGTGAAACTCGTGCCGGCCAATCACACGATGGCGCCGATGGAGTTTCACGCCTCCCAGATCGAGATCCGCGGGGTGGTACGCGGCTTGATTCGGCAATACTAAGATCGTCGAGCGGTCCTGCGAAGGGCTCTCGAGGGGTCGGGCGAATCCGGCGAATCTGCGGAACCATCCCTCTCCCGTCTCGTCTGGAGACAGAGGCCGCGACCGAGAAATCGCGTTGCACGCCGATCGACTGCGCCCATGCACCCATGCAATTGGAGAAAGACGCAATGAGTTCGATGAGTGATCCGCCGGATCAGATCGAGAGTTACATCGAGGGGCTCCTCAAGGAGATCGGCGAGGATCCGAGCCGCGATGGCCTCAAGAAGACGCCCATTCGGGTCGCGAAGGCGATGCGATTCTTCACGCAGGGCTACGAGCAGAGTCCTGCCGACACCCTGACCAGCGCGCTCTTCGAAGTCGATTACGACGAGATGGTTGTCGTTCGCGACATCGACTTCTACAGCCTCTGCGAGCATCACCTGGTGCCGTTTTTCGGGCGCGTTCACGTGGCCTATATCCCAAACGGGAAAGTCGTTGGCCTATCGAAGATTCCGCGTACGGTCGAGATTTTCGCTCGACGGCTTCAGATCCAGGAACGATTGACCATGGATATCGCCGAGACGATCGAGGCGGTCCTGAACCCTCGCGGTGTCGGAGTCATCGTCGAAGCGAAACACCTCTGTATGATGATGCGCGGCGTCCAGAAGCAGAACACGTTTGCCATCACGAGTTCGCTGCGCGGCGTCTTCGAATCCAATCCGAAAACGCGCTCCGAGTTCATGGATCTCATCCGTCACCGGACGGAGTCCTTCGCCTGATCTTTCGCGTGCGCGTTCCAGTCGCCTGCGTTTCATCGACGCGAGCGGGAACTAACTGCCCAGTGCGAGTTCGGCGTTGACCATCAGGCGACCCGAGGCCTCGAGCTGACTTCGATAGTCGTTGATCCAGGCTTGTAGGGTTCGATTCTCTTTTTCTGCTTGTGCGCGCTCGCGGCGAAGAGTTCGTTCGTTCGCCAGCGTTTCTGCGCTCGGAGGGCTGCGTTCGAGCACCTGGACCAGAACCCGTCGATCGGCCAATTCGAAGATCTCCGGGCTGGTCTCTCCCGCTTCGAGCGTGAATACGGTTGTCAGCACATTCGTTGCGGCGCCCAGACCCGGAATGAAGCCATCGCTGCGGCGCTTCAACCCTCCGGGTCGCTCAATGGATAGTCCCTCTTCGCGCGCAGCGACTTCGAGACTATCCCCGGCCTTGATCGCTTCAGCGAGTCGCGTGCTCAGCGCTTCCGCGCGTTCTTCGGCCCGCATTCGTGTCAACACTTCGCGAGCCAGCATCGTTCGCTTCGACTCGAATTTGGCCGTCTTCGCGGGGACCCTTTCATCGACGCGCAGGATGTGGAATCCGTAGCTCGACTGAACAACCTCGGAGACCTCACCGGACTCGAGGGCGAACGCTGCTTCCTCGAGCGCGGGGTCGTTGTCTCCACGCGTGAAGAGACCGAGGTCGCCGCCGTCCTCCTTTGTTCCAATATCCTCGGATAGCTCTCTCGCGACCGTTGCAAAGTCCTCCCCCGCGTTCACGCGAGCCAGCGCGGATTCGATTTGCTCGCGTGCACTGGCAACGTCGTTGTCCGGAGCGTTCGCCGCGACGAGCGCGAGGATGTGGCGGGCACGGACGCGCTCGGGTTCTTCGTACTCGCCGCTTCGCTCGTCGAAGAGCGAGCGGAGTTCGTCTTCGTGCTCATCCGAATAGGCTTCGGCCTCGGAATCTTCGAGAGCCACGCTTTCCGAGCCGGCTGCCCCAGTGGTGGCCGAGTCGATCACGACATAGGCGATGTGTGCCACCTCGAGTTCGTAGTGAGTTCGCAGGTCGATTTCGGCGTCGGAAACCACGGTCTGGCCGATGATCAGCTGGATCAACTTCTGGCCGAGCATGCCGCGTGTGAAATTCTGGATGAAGGCGCGCTGGCTGCCGTATTCGTAGGCGGCGAAGCGGTCGAAGGCTTCCGGGCTGAAGCGACCTTCTTCGTCGATGAAGATCGGGCTGCCCTGGACCACGCGGCGAAGCTCGTCCTGCGTCGTATGCAGGCCCATGTCCTTGGCCGCGGCGGCGAGCACGAGCGAATTCGTCAGCGTGCCGAGTGCCTGGCTCCCGATGTAGTTGCTGGCCACGACCTTGTCGAAGGCGTCTCCGAGTTCCTGTCGTAGCCGCGCTTCGAGCTTGGCCTTTTCGCGTTCGAAATCCCGCGAGGTCAGTTTCGTGTCGTCGAGTTGGACAATCACATTCCCCGAAGGGGCTCCCGGTCCCGATCCACCGCCCACGCCTAGGAAGAAGACGAAGACGAGCCCGATGACACTGACGAAAATGAGTGACAGCCAACGCTGGCCTTTACGGAAGGAGTCGAGCAATGGAAGACCTCATAGGAAATGTATGGATCCAACCCGGAGGTTGGATCGGGTGGCGGGCGGAGCTTACGAAACCTGCGCGCCTGCGGCCAAGGTTCTTGGTCGACCCTTTCGAGTTAGACGAATCACTGGCTCGTGGTTCGCACCGGTCGTCCAGACCAGGAAATCTCGGCGCGGTCTCGGCGACTCGAAAATTCGGGCCGCCCCAATCGTTCATCCAGCTTTTACGCGTTGCTGGCGATGCGGACCGCTGTTATTTTCTGAAGGCTCCTTCGGGGGAAACGCATCGGAGTTTCGGGCATTTAGCGCCGGTAACCCCTTCGGGGTGGCAGATGGGTCGTCGATTTCTTGATCTCGCGTCTCGACTCGCCACCCATTAATCGAATGCGATGGGCTGTGTCGGCGAGGCAGATTCTTCGTCGAGTCATGGAGTGGGAATTTGATCATCGACACCATCTTGGGCTGGTTCTCGACTGACCTTGCGATCGATCTGGGCACGGCAAACACACTCGTGTATGTCAAAGGTCGTGGAATCGTCGTGTCGGAGCCGAGCGTCGTCGCCGTTTCGCGCGACTCTCGAGGTCCCGACCGCGTTCGCGCCGTCGGCAAGGCAGCCAAGGAGATGTTAGGCCGAACTCCAGGCCATATCGTCGCGATTCGACCGCTCAAAGACGGTGTGATTGCGGACTTCGACATTACCGAGGCGATGCTTCGCTATTTCATTCGCCGCGTGCATAATCGTCGGACGATGGTGCGACCCCGGATCGTGATCGCGGTGCCTTCGGGCATTACCGAGGTCGAGAAACGCGCGGTGCGCGAGAGCGCGATGCTTGCGGGTGCGCGTGAGGTCTATCTCGTCGAGGAACCGATGGCGGCGGCGATTGGCGCCGGACTTCCGGTGACCGAGCCGTCGGGAAACATGATCATCGACATTGGCGGCGGAACGACTGAGGTCGCGGTCATCTCTTTGTCCGGTGTTGTCTACTCCAATTCCACTCGTGTGGGTGGCGACAAGATGGACGAAGCCATCATCAACTACGTCAAGCGGAAATACAATCTGTTGATCGGCGAACGATCTGCGGAGAAGATCAAGATCCGGATCGGCACGGCCTATCCGACCGACACGATCGAGTCGATGGAAGTGAAGGGTCGCGATCTGGTGCTAGGCATACCGAAGACGCTCGAGCTCAAGTCTGAAGAAGTGCGCGAGGCGCTCGCGGAGCCGGTCAATGCGATCGTCGAGAGTGTGAAGATGGCGCTCGAAAAGACGCCCCCGGAACTCTCTGCGGATATCATCGACAAGGGCATCGTGCTCGTTGGCGGAGGCTCGATGTTGGCCAATCTAGACGTTCTACTGCGGGAAACGACCGGTTTGCCCGTGATGTTGGTCGAAGATCCGCTGACCGCGGTTGCGATCGGGACCGGTCGCATCCTCGATGAACTGGAACTCCTCAAGGAGGTGACGATCCGATAGTCGATCTCCTGATTCCGAGATCCGTAGGACGGACTGATCGACAAAATGAAGCGGCCACCCGACATGGGAGATTCGCTTCGTCGCCGGCCTTTTGCCGGAAGGGAAGGGGACGGGTCGCGGGGGTATGCCCGATCTTCTGAAACGCGTTGGCGCGCCGTTGGTTGTCGCTGTGCTGCTTCTCCTGACGATCATTTCGATGGTGAGCGATCGTCGCTCCGAGGAGGAAGTCGGCGAACCGCTGCCCTGGTGGCAGGCGATCGTGCTTGAGGTGTCGGCGCCGATCGAGCGGATCGTGTCGGCGCCCATCGACGGCCTGAAAGGGCTTTTCACCGACTACGTTGATCTCTTGAATGTGCGGTCCGAGAACCGCCGATTGAAGCGACGGATCGCGGAAATCGAGTCGGAAAATCTTCAATTTCGAGAGGCATTGGTTTCGAGCGGTCATCTCGCCCGCGTCGCTTCGATGCGCGATGAAATCGAGATTCCGATGCTGCCCGCCGAAGTCGTTGGTCTCGACGTGGCACCTTGGTTTCGGTCGGTACTCGTCGATCGCGGCGCTCAACATGGTGTCGAGCCCGGGCATCCGGTGATCACGCCGGAAGGCGTGGTAGGCGTGATCACGGCGACATCGAACCACGCGGCCAAGACGATGTTGATTCTCGATCGGCAGAGCGCGGTCGATGCGCTCGTTCAGCGCAGTCGGGCGCGCGGTGTGTTGCGTGGTGTCGGGCGCTCGCGACTCGAATTCGAATTCGTCGTCCGCAGCGCGGACGTCGTGGTTGGCGATGAGGTCGTGACTTCCGGGTTGGGTGGCGTGTATCCGAAAGGGCTTCGGCTCGGACGCGTCACGGAACTTCGCGATGCCGGCGGCCGGCTGACCCGAATTGCCGTGATCGAACCGGCGGTGGATCTGGGTCGTCTCGAACAGGTTTTCGTAATGCTTCGGCGAGGTCCGACGATGGATCTGCTCTATCACGCCAATCGCGCGGAAGAGGATCTTCCGGGTCCGATCTCGAGTGGCCATGTCCCGCCTGAAGTTTCGGCCTCCGCTGAGGATGCCGACGAGCGCGGAGAAGAGAGATGAAAGCGTTCCTCGTCGTGTTTGGGCTTGGTTTCGCAGCCCTCGTGCTTCAGGGGGCCCTGGCGCTGACGATTCCACCGCCCTGGTGCCCCGATCTCGCTTGGCTGGTGGTGATCGGGATCGGGCTGCGCTGGCCGGGGTTCCTTTCCGGTTTGTTGGTCGCTGTGCCTCTCGGCTACGCGATGGATCTCTTGAGTGGATCCCTGATGGGACAGCATGCCTTCATGCGACTGATCTCCTACCTGACGGCAGCGGTTGCGTCGCGGCAACTCGACTTATCGGGCGGCGTCCCTGTCGGGATTTTCGTTTTCGCAATGACGTTCGTCTACGGAGTCGGCATTGCGGCGACGAGCTCGTTCTTCGCGGGAGCCGGGACGATGAGTGTCGACATTCTGACTTCGTCGTTTGGCCACGCCATCGCGAACGTCGTGGCGTCCGGACCCATGATCGCGCTCGTCGAACGTGTCGTCGTCCGGTTCTCCGACGATGAAGTCGCCCGTCGTGCGCCCCTGATACTGGGTCGGTCCGGGGGCGTGATCGCATGAACGATTCCTTTGGCGACGCGCGGCTCTCGAATACCGGCGACGGACCGGGCGAGCTGCGGCTCTGGCCCGCGGCCCTCGTCGTCGTTGCGGTGTTCGTGATTTTCATCCTGCGGCTATTCCAATTGCAGATCGTCGAAGGCGAAGCGCTCGCGAGTCGCTCGCAAGCGAACTATGTACGCACCGTACGCCTCGAGGCACAGCGTGGCTCGATCGTCGACCGGGAAGGTCGAATGATTGCCGCAAGCCGCCCGGCTTACGGTGTCGACCTGATTCCCTACGAAATTCGCAACCCATGGCGAACCTACTCGGTATTAGGCGAAATCCTGAAACGGGATCCAGATGAGATCGCATCCCGGGTAGGGCGTCCCCGGGGCCGCCGCCGATTTCAGCCGATCTCGCTGTCGAAGGACCTCGGTCTCGAGGAGCGAGCGCGGATTGCCGCGCATCGCTACGCGATGCCGGGTGTCGAGCTCTATCAGAAGCCGAGGCGTGACTATGTGTACCTCGCTGCTGCGGCACAGCTGCTGGGAACGCTCGGCGAGATCAATGCTGCAGAACTCAAGCGCGATGAATTCTCGAACTATCGCTCCGGCGAGACCATTGGGAAGACGGGCGTCGAGGCGGCGCACGAAAGACATCTTCGCGGGCGGGCAGGGGGCGTCAATTTGATCGTCGATGTCGCAGGGCGAGAGATCGACGAGCTCGACCGTCGGGATCCAACCCCGGGAGGCCGTCTCGTCCTGAGTCTCGACCTCGATCTTCAGCGGGCTGCCGAGGATGCCTTTCGTTCTGAAGATCCTGAGTTGCCCGACAAGATGGGCGCGCTGGTTGCCCTCGACCCGCGAAACGGAGACGTACTGGCGATGGTCTCGGCGCCCTCCTATGACGCCAATGTCTTTGCGGGAGGGATCGATCTGGAAACCTGGCGCGCCTTCAATCAAGACGATTGGCGGCCATTGCGAAATCGTGCGATCGCGGGCATTTACCCTCCCGGATCCACCTATAAGGCCTTCGTTGCGGCGGCCGGTCTAGCAGAGGGCGTGATCGATGCGACCACCGTCGTCGTCTGCCCGGGGCATTTCCGCCTGGGTCGCCGCGTCTATCGATGCTGGAAGCGCGGCGGACATGGTCCGGTCGATCTCACGGCCGCGCTCGAGGGATCCTGCGACGTATTTTTCTACGAGCTCGGGAAGACGCTGGGCGTCGAGACCCTGGCGCGTTATGCCCGGCTCTTTGGCTTTGGCAAATCAACGGGCATCGGGATCCTAGGCGAAGCGAACGGGCTCGTGCCGACGCCCGAATGGAAGATGCGCGTCAAGGGTGAGCGCTGGATCGCTGGTGAGACGATCTCTCTATCGATCGGTCAGGGTGCGAACCTGACGACGCCCCTTCAATTGGCAGTGGCCTATGCGGCGATGGCAAACGGGGGTCGCATCATCGAACCACGGGTCGCATTGCGACTGGAAACCTGGGATGGGCAGATCGTCGAAGAATTCGCCCCCGTCGTTCGAGCCGAGAATATTCTTGCGAAGCCGATCCTCGACATGGTGAGGATCGGCCTCGAGCGCGTGGTCATGAGCCCGCATGGAACAGGCCGCAGGGCCCGCGTCCCGGGGATTTCCGTGGCGGGCAAATCCGGAACGACCCAGGTCGTGAGTCTGTCACTCACCGAAGACCTCGAGCCCGAGGAGATTCCGCTTCGCTTCCGCGACCATGCGCTCTTTGCCGCCTTTGCTCCCGTCGAGTCGCCTGAAATCGTGGTGGTGGCGATCGCCGAACATGCGGGCGGCGGCGGTGGAGCGATCGCGGCGCCCATGGTCCAGAAAGTGCTGGCGACCTATTTCAGGAAGTCGGAGGGCAGGGTGCCGAGTCAGCTTGCCGCCATCAGCGTTGGGCCCATGCGATGAGTGAACTCAGGGTCGAGGGAAATCGCGGAAAGCAATTCGATTGGATGCTGGCCGGGCTCGTGGTCGTCCTTGCTTTGATGGGATTGGTCAATCTCGTCTCCGCTGCCGCCTCGGGAGTCGAAGGCGGCTCGGATATCGTGGGCCGGCAAATGACTGTGTTAGGCCTGGGCGCTTTCGTGATCGGCGTCGTGCTGGTCATCGACTATCGACACTACGATCGTTTTGCCTACGTGATCTACGCTGGCTCGATTGGCCTGCTCCTCTTGACGCTCGCGATCGCGGAGGAGACGCGCGGCGCACGCGCATGGCTCTTCTCGGGGCGCTTCCAGCCTTCGGAGCTCGCCAAGATCGCCATGGTCATCGCACTCGCCCGGTATTTCGGTCGACATCCCCCGGCGTCGATTCGTCGCTTGCGGGATCTATTCATGCCGGCTCTGATCGTCGCGATCCCGGTTGGACTGATCGTCGCGCAGAAAGATCTGGGTGTGGCCGTCTTGACGCTGCTGATCGGTGCGACCTTGCTGCCCCTGGTGAATGTGCCGCCGCGTGCCTGGGTGAGTATCGCGGTTGTCGGTGCGGCCGCGCTGGCCGCGCTCTTCCAATATGGGCTCAAGGGATATCAGCGGGAACGTATCCTGGGTTTTCTCGATCCATCGCGCGATCCTCTCGCTTCCGGCTACCAGCAGATGCAATCGAAGATCGCGGTTGGCTCGGGAGGCCTGTTTGGAACGGGCTGGCAGGAAGGGACGCAGACACAGCTGCGCTTCTTGCCGACTCAACATACGGATTTCGCGTTCTCGGTCTTGGCCGAGGAATGGGGATTTCTCGGTTCGACGTTCGTCCTCGCGGTGTACGCGATGATGCTCCTCTGGGGATTGCTCATCGCGCGCAACTCGAAGGACACGTTCGGAGCAGCGCTCGCAATCGGTCTGGTCGGGACCCTGCTCTGGCCGGCAGCGATCAACGTCGCGATGGTGCTGGGGCTCGCGCCCGTGATCGGAGTCCCTCTGCCGCTCTTCTCTTATGGCGGTTCGGCGTTGCTGTCCGCGGCGCTCGCGATCGGCCTGCTGCTGAACATCTCGATGCGCCGGTACGTCTTCTAGTAGGCTTTGCGCCCGAGGGCGCGAAACGAGCTAGAGAATGCCGCCGACCATTTCTTCGAAATCACTTTTCGGTCGTAGGCCTGTGAGCTGGCTGACGACCTGACCGTCCTTGAAGGCGAGAATCGTTGGAATCGAGCGAATTCCGTAGGTTCCCGGCGTCTGCGGAGACTCGTCGATGTTGATCTTCACGACCTTCAGCTTCTCGCCGTAGCTATCGGCGATCTCTTTCACGATGGGTGCGACGCGGCGACACGGTGCACACCATTCGGCCCAGAAATCGACGAGAACGGGCGTCTCGGATTTCAGCACTTCGCCCTCGAAGGTTGCGTCGGTCACATCGGTGATTTCGGCCATTTCTGTATTCTCCATCTACTATGTTCGCGTCTCCACCGGACGATTGTTCGTCGTCGGTGCGACAGGAAGTCAATTACCAGGCGCTTGGCTGGGAACTCGATCGGTGGGTCAATATAGTACCCGATCGATCACAGAGAGACGAAACTCGGGCCGTGGAAATCCCTGGCCTGGAACAGGTAGGATCGAGGCCCGATCAAGGCTCAGTTCAGGAGAGCTCCGTGACCCGTCGCACCCCGACCATCGATCGAAGTCGGATTCGAACCCAACCGGCCCGCCGTCGTGCGAGCAAAGTGAAAACGCTCGATGAGGCGCGCCCCCTGGCGCCCGGCGCGAGTGTTTCCGACCTGCTGGAATCCTTGCCTGGGCTGCTCGGGGCAGCGGATCTGAACGATGCGATCGACGCCTGGGTTCGCGCCTGGCAAAGGGAGCGATTGGTTCTCTTCGGGTTCGGGGCTCATCTCATCAAGGTCGGCCTGGCGCCGATCGTCGTCGACCTGCTCGAACGCGGGGCGATTGGCGGCTTGATGATGAATGGTGCAGGCTGTGTCCATGATCTCGAATTGGCCATGATGGGGCGAACGAGCGAGGACGTGGCCCAGTCTCTCGATGAAGGTCGATTCGGAATGGCGCGTGAGACGGCCGAACGACTGAATGGCGCGATCGCGTCTGGGCGTGACGATGAACTCGGGATGGGCGCTGCCATTGGTCGCGACATTTTTGAATCCTCGGATCGATTCTCGTCTCGCTCGGTCTTGGCGACGGCCTGGCGTCTGGGGATTCCCGTGACCGTCCATGCGGCGATCGGAACCGATATTCATCACATGCATCCGAGCGCGGACGGCGCGGCGCTGGGTGAAACCAGCTTTCGGGATTTCGAGAAGCTGACGTCGCTCGTTGCCGGGCTCAGCGAAGGCGTCCTCTTGAATGTGGGATCTGCGGTGATCCTGCCGGAGGTTTTCTTGAAGGCGCTCGCTTTGGCGCGAAACCTCGGACATCCGGTCAAGCGATTCACGACGGTGAATTGCGATTTCGTCCGGCAGTATCGGCCAGAGACGAATGTCGTCGAGCGTCCGACGCGAATGGGCGGGCGGGGGATCTCACTGATCGGTCAACACGAGGTGTTGATTCCGCTGATCGCGGCGGGGGTGGTCGAACGGTATCAGTCGCCTTCTCCTCAACCGAAACGACGCCGCCAGAAATCGGTGGCGCCGAAGAAGGCGGCGACCGGGCGCCGAAGGCCAGGGGGCAAGAAGTCGTGACACGAATCGTGTTGCAGGAAGGCGACATTACGGCGCAAGAAGTCGATGCGATCGTGAACGCCGCCAACAGTTCGCTGGTTCTGGGTTCGGGCGTCGCCGGTGCGATCGCCGAACGCGGGGGTCCGACGATCGCCGAACAGTGCGCGCAGAAGGGACCGATCGAGGTCGGGCAGGCCGCGGTGACCGGAGCCGGGAATCTTTCGGCTCGCTTCGTGATTCATGCGGCCGGGATGCCACTGGGCGGCCAGGCCAGCGAAGAGAGTGTTCGAGCTGCTCTACGTCATGCGCTCGACGAAGCCGATCGGGAGCGTTGCGAAACGATCGCCGTTCCGGCCATCGGCGCTGGAGTAGGGGGACTCTCGATCCAGACCTGTGCGGAAATCTCTCTCGATGAAGCGCGGCGCTACGCCGACGAAGGCGGTCAGCTGGAAGAGATTCGCTTCGTGCTCTTTGGCGAGCCTGCCTTTCGGATGTTCGAGATGGTCAACGACGCCGTGAAGGTCGAAGCGCAGATGCGAAAGCTCCGCGCGCGCTAGCCCTGCTGATTTTCCCAACCGGCCGAGTTGGCCGTGGTCGCTGCTGGGTACCTGTATACTCGGGCCGTTCAGTTTCTCGCGCAGGGAATCGGGCATCGCACGCCCGATTGAGGATCGACTTGATCGAATTTCAGCACATGGCTGCAGCCCTCTATCTGGCAGCTGGGGTGGGCGCGATTCTCGGGCTCGTTCTTCCGGCACCCCGGGTCTTGCGCGGCGCGTGCTGGGGTCTGGGGCTCGGCGCACTGGCCCAGGCGGCGGCCTTCGCGACGCTGCACCGGCTCGATTCCACGCCCGCACTCACGGATCTGGGTCAGTCGATCGCGGTCATGACTTGGCTGGGTGTGCTCTTCACTTTGGCTTTGCTTTACCGCTACCGCCTGCCCGGCTTCGTTCCGCCGCTGGCCTTCGCCGGATTCTTGTCCGCGTTCGGGGCCACATTCACGTCACCGGAGTTGGCCGGGAGCGGCGATGTGGTCGGCTCGATTCCGCATGCCCATGTCCTGTTGGCGAGCGCAGGGTTCGCGTCCCTGGGAATCGCGGGTCTGGCGGGAACCTTCTTTCTGGTCGAACACCGTTCGCTCAAGCGCAGGCGGAGTCTGGCTGGCCGCCGATCGCTGCCCTTGCCATCGCTCGAGAGCCTCGATCAGGTCAACCGAATCGCCCTGGTCCTGGGCTTTCCACTTCTCACGCTCGGGGTGCTGACCGGTTCACTCTGGCTCGATGCTCGCTCTGGCCAGCTTTTCAGCGGAAGCCTGCACGAAGCCTCGACCCTGATCGCCTGGACGATCTACCTCGGGCTGGTCGTTGCGCGCTTTGCGGGTCGACAGGGTTCGCGGCAGGCGGCGGCCAGTGCCGTCGCGGGCTTTGCCTTTCTGCTGTTCGCTGTCCTCGGTGTGGGGCTCGTTTCATGAAGCTGCTTCTGCTTGGAATGAACCATCGAACGGCCCCCGTCGAAGTTCGTGAGCGCTTCGCAGTCGTCGATCCGAGTCCCCTGCTGCGCAAGCTCATCGATCGTCCGGAGATCGAAGAAGCGGTCCTGATCTCGACTTGCAATCGGGTCGAAATCATCGTGATGACGGAGAATCTGGACGCGGCCCAACACGTCTTGTTTGATTTCTTCGGGAGGGAACTCACGGCGGGCGATTTCCCGGTCGGAGGGGCGTCCGGAGTGTCGCTCACCGAGCTGACTTATCTGCGCCGCGGACGCAAAGCGGTCGAGCACGTCTTTCGGGTGGCCTCCGCCATCGATTCGATGGTGGTGGGCGAGCCGCAGATTCTTGGGCAGGTGAAGGACGCCTATCGCGATGCGACCGAGGTCGGAGCCTGCGGTCCCGTCCTGTCACGACTCTTCCAACGCGCCTTCGCGACGGCCAAACGCGTAAAGAACGAGACGGGAATCGCTGAACGACCGGTCTCGGTGGCTCGAGTCGCCGTCGATCTGGCCAAGCAGATCTTCGAGGGTCTCGAAGACAAGAGCGCACTCTTGATTGGCGCGGGCGAGATGATCGAAACGGCGCTCGTCGCACTCGACGATCACGGCCTCGGTGTTCGTCGCATCGCCAATCGCACGACCGCGCATGCCGAAGCCCTGGCGGAGAGATTCGGAGGCAGCGCGCACGGTCTCGACGAGTTGGACGCGCTGCTCCCCAAGACCGACGTGGTTCTCTCCTGCGTGGGTGGAGACCATCCGATTCTGACTCGCGACCGCGTCGAAGCTGCGTTGGTTCATCGCGAGGGAAGGCCGCTTTTCCTGATCGACATCGGCGTGCCCCGCAATATCGAACCCGCCGTACACGAGATCGACTCGGCCTATTTGTACGACCTCGACGATCTCCAGCGTGTGGCTGCGGCAAACGAAGAAGAGCGTCAGCGAGAATCCGAACGTGCCGAACGGATCGTGCTCGAAGAGCGCGAGCATTTCGATGGCTGGTTGGTTGCGCTGCAGGCGGTGCCCACGATTCGCGACCTGCGCCGGCGTAGCGAGGATATTCGCCAGGGGGAACTCGAACGTTATGCGGGTCGCATGGGGCTTGACGAAGACCAGCACGAGGCACTCGACAAATTGACTCTGGGAATCGTGAACAAGATCATGCACGCTCCGATCTCTCGACTTCGCGACGAAACCGATCGAGAGATGGGGCTTGCGCGTCTCGAGGAAGCACGCAGCTTGTTCGGTCTCGATGAGGAGCCCTCCCTGTCCCGGGTTCGCGGCGGAGCCGACGATGACGAGGGAGAGTCCGAGGGCGTGGCGGAGGATTCGGCGGGCGCTGATTCTGACGCGGAGATCGATTCTTGAAGCCGCTGCGCATCGCCACCCGCGGAAGCGATCTGGCACTCATTCAAGCCAGGCAAATCGCTGCCAGAGTCGAGAAGGAACTCGGGTGCGAAACGGAACTCGTGGTTCTGCGGACCACGGGCGATCGAATCCAGGACCGTTCACTTTCGAAGATCGGGGGGAAGGGACTCTTCATCAAAGAGATCGAAGAAGCCCTGCTCGATGGACGTGCGGACGTTGCCGTGCATAGCGCCAAGGATATTCCCGCGCAGATCGCCGACGGCTGCGTGCTTGCGGCCTTTCCAGAACGCGTCGATCCACGGGACGCTCTGGCTTCGAAGGTGCGCGGGACGAAGCTCCTCGATCTTGCGCCCGGAGCGAGAGTCGGGACTGGCAGCACGCGGCGCATGGCGCTGCTGAGATCGCTTCGTCCCGATCTCGAAATCATTCCCATGCGAGGCAATGTTCCGACCCGACTCGGTCGGCTCGAAGGCGATGAACTCGACGCGGTCGTGCTGGCCTGTGCGGGCCTCGATCGGCTGGGATTGTCCGACTCGATCGATGATCGAATCTCGACCGACCTGATGCTGCCGGCGGTCGGACAGGGACTGCTCGCGCTCGAGACGCGCGCGGAAGATGAATGGCGGGAGCGGATCCAGAGTCTCGAAAATGCCGAGATCGCCGCCCTCGCGCGGTCGGAACGCGCCTATCAATGCGCCTTGGGTGGCGACTGCAGTGTCCCACTCGCGGGGTTCGCCGAGCGACGGACAGGCGGAGAGCTGCGCTTTCGGGGCCTCGTCTCCAGCCTCGACGGCAGGGTGATCGCGAGAGCCGAACGGATCGGGTCCGAGGAAGATGCGGTCCGGCTCGGAGAGCAAGTGGCCGCGGCCGTACTCGATGCCGGGGGTCGAGAAATTCTCGAAACCCTCGCCGCGGAGGGTGAGTCCGGTGCCTAGGCTCGGCAGGGTGGTGTTGGTCGGCGCCGGCCCCGGCGACCCCGATCTGATCACACTTCGCGGTGCGAAGATGATGGCTCGCGCGGATATCGTTCTGTACGACGAACTCGCGAGCGGCGAGTTGCTCGATCTCGCGCCAGACCGGGCCGAACTCGTCAATGTCGGGAAACGGGGCCATGACGAGCCCACTCGCAGTCAAGAGCAGATCAACGCGTTATTGATCGAGCATGCCCGCGCCGGCCGAACCGTGGTGCGTTTGAAGGGCGGCGACCCACTGGTCTTCGGTCGCGGTGGCGAGGAGATGACTCTCTGCGCCGAGGCCGGAATCCCTTTCGAAATCGTTCCCGGTGTCACGTCGGCCGTGGCCGCGCTCGCCTACGCTGGAATCCCGGTCACGGATCGCCGCCATTCCGCGTCGTTTGCCGTCGTGACCGGTCACAAGGATCCCAGTCGTGTGGCCGAGCAGACCCGCTGGCGCGAGCTGGGGAGCGCCGTCGACACCTTGGTGATCTTGATGGGAATGCGCAATCTCCCGCAGCTCATCGAGGAGTTGATCGCTGGCGGAAAGTCGCCGGACACGCCGGCGGCCGTAGTCATGCAGGGGACACTTCCCGAGCAGCGGACCTGCGTCTCGACGCTTGTCAATCTCGCGGCCGATGCGAAAGAGGCGGGCATCGGAGCGCCCGCCGTCGTCGTGATCGGCGACGTCGTGGGTCTTCGCGACGGACTCTCGTGGTGGGAACGCAAGCCTCTTTTCGGTCGCAACGTTCTCGTCACGCGGGCTTCGCAACAGGCGGCGGAGTTGGCCGCCGCACTTCGTTCGGTCGGTGCCGCCCCGATTCTCGAGCCGATGATCGAATTCGCTCCGATCGAGGATCGGGATGGAGTCGCGTTGATCGAAGCGGCGATCTCTCGACTGGGTCACACGCATTCGGTCGTCTTCACCAGTTCCAACGCGGTTCGCTTTTTCGCGCGGGCCCTCGATCGGGCGCCGCACACGCCCGCCGAGCGATTGGCTGGGACTCGAACCTTCTGTGTCGGCGAGCGCACCGCGGAAGCCGCGCTGGCTGCGGGTTTTCCCGTTCACGTCGTGGCGACCGGGCGTAGCGATGCGGAAGCCCTGCTGGCGCAGCTGCTCCAGGCGCTTCCCGCGAGCGGCGAGCGCGTCCTGATTCCGGGTTCTCAAATCGCACGTACGTTGATCGCCGACGGCTTGCGCACGGCCGGCGCGGAGGTGGATGCGATCGCGTTTTACCAGAACCGGCGCCCCGCGATCGATGTGGAGCGGCTGCGCGCGCGTCTTGTGAGGGGTGAACTCTTCGCATTGACCTTTACGAGTCCTTCGACCGTGGATCATTTCGTGGACTGCCTGGACGATGAGAGCCGAGAGGCGGCCGGCCAGTGTATGATCGCCGCGATCGGCCGGAGCACAGCGAGATGCCTCGAGAGCGTCGGTCTGACTCCGGCGATCGTTCCGGCGCGTCCGGACGTGTCGCTGATGGTCGAGCAACTCGTCGCAGCCGCAACGCGCTGAGGCGAGAACCATGCGGAGTCGTCCGTCAGGCCAGGTAGAGTGTCGAGCGTCAGAGGATCAGGGAGTCGCCGAATGAGTTTTCCCGTTACGAGAATGCGTCGCTTGCGACGCAATGAGACCCTACGCGGCATGGTCCGCGAGACCCGGCTGTCTCGCGAAGATCTGATTCTGCCGCTCTTCGTCGTCGAAGGCGCGGGCGTGAAGGAGCCGATCGCTTCGATGCCCGGCGTTCATCGCTATTCCGTCGACCAGGTCGTGGTCGAAGCGAAGCGCGTGGCCTCTCTCGGCGTGCCCGGCGTGATTCTCTTCGGGATCCCCGGCGAAAAGGATGCACGCGGCTCGGGGGCCGACAATCCAGATGGCATCGTTCAACGTGCCTCGCGGGCGATCGTCGATGCACTTCCGTCGCTGTGTGTCATCACGGATGTGTGTCTGTGTGAATATACGAGTCATGGACATTGCGGAATTCTCGACGGCCGGGAAGTCGACAACGATGCCAGCGTCGAACGTCTGGCGCAGACGGCGCTGTCCCATGCGCAAGCGGGTGCGAGCATCGTCGCTCCATCCGACATGATGGATGGTCGGGTCGCCGCGATTCGTCGCGAACTCGACGCGAACGGCTTCGAGAACGTGGCCATTCTCTCCTACGCCGCGAAATACTCGAGCGCGTTCTACGGGCCCTTTCGCGAAGCGGCGGAGAGTACGCCGGAGTTCGGAGATCGGCGCGGGTATCAAATGGATCCGGCCAATCGGCGGGAAGCTCTCCGCGAGATGCAACTCGATCTCGAGGAGGGCGCGGATATGTTGATGGTCAAGCCCGCAATGGCGTACCTCGACATTCTGGCCGACGCCCGTCGCGAGTTTTCGGTCCCGCTAGCCGCCTATCATGTTTCCGGTGAATACTCGATGATCAAGGCGGCAGGGGAGCGTGGTTGGATCGACGCCGATCGGGCGATGGAAGAGTCGCTGATCTCGATCAAACGAGCCGGTGCGGATTTGATCCTGACCTACGCAGCCGCGGATCTGGCGGAACGCCTCTAATCGGGCACGCGGAGTCCTTTTGAGCGTATTTTGGATTCTCGGCCGACCGCGTCGAGTCGCAAGAAGGAGAGATTGTGTCCCTGCTCTACAAGGTCGTCGAGATTTCGACCGTGACCGATGACGAGATCGAAAAGACCCTCAATGAGTGGACGGCAAACGGATGGCGATTCGACACGATGCAGTTCGCGATGCGCGATTCTTCGAAACGACCGAGCATGGCCTTCGTGACCTTTACTCGGGAAGAAGGCGACGAAGCGGGTTGATCGAGAGCCGCTCGCACCGCGAGAGCCCTGGAACCCGCGCCATTTCTTCTACTCGGTGGCCGCTGACACGGACTCGAGCAATGCGGGCCAGACCTCTTCGGTCAAGAGGGTCAGCGACTCTTCGAGAGGATCGTCGGCGACTCTGGCGAATTGCGGCCTGACGATCAGGAGGTCGAACCCGATCTTCGCGTGCGTCGCCTTCAGGCTCTCGAGTACCTCGGAGGTCGTCCCGATGATCGCGCGCTCCGCAAGTGGCGCTTCGAGGGCCGTCCGTACGGCGGCGGGCATGTTCTCTCTCCGACCCTTCATCTCCTGATCGAGCTCTTCGCGAACACGAACCAACTCGTTCTCGTCCTGCGATACGAAGACGGTGCGCATCACCAGCGATAGAGGGTAGTCACTCTGCTCGGGAAGTTGATCGCGATGACGATTCTGATTGTCTGCGATCTGGTCGAGGGTCTCGACCGGTGACGCCAGATAGGGGAGCCCACGTCGAGCGGCTTGTGCGAGCCCCTTTGGACCGAAGGCAGCGACGGCCAGAGGCGGATGCGGCTTTTGATGCGTGGCCAGTGCCGACTTTTCCTCATTGCCCTTCGCCCAGAGAGCCAGGATCTGATCGAGGGCGGCGTCGAATCGGTCGCGCTTGCTGGCAGGCGGCACACCGAAGGCTTCCAACATCCGTTTATTGAACCCCCGTCCAAGGCCGATCAGCAGTCGTCCGCCAGAGAGCCGATCCAGCGCCGCGATTTCGGCGGCGAGCTCGAAGGGTGGGTGAAGCGGAAGCAGCAGCGAAGTCGTTCCGAAGCGCAGTCGCTTCGTCATGGCGGCGTAACTGGCGAGCTCGATCAGCGGTGCCGAACAGACTCCGGGAGCGAAGTGCATTTCCGGGAGCCAAACCGAGTGAAGACCCAGGGACTCCGCCAGACGGACCCAACCGCGACGCCGTTCCACTTCGCCCGGACTATGCGCACCACCGAGCGAGAGGCCGAGAGCGGGTTCTTCGAGGCCCCAGGCACGCTTTCCCGGGCCGGACTGCATCGGGTCAGATGACACCACCGGACCTTATCACCCCGCAAGGACACCGCTCTTTGTTCGCCGATCCTCCGGTCCGCCAGCTTCAGGTCAAATCCATGGCATTTGCGGTTCCCACGGGGGTGAACTAGTCTTGTCCCCGTGAGACCCGATCCCCGAAGGTCACAACCTTCGGGGTCGTTATGCCGATCCTGCGGGTGATGTTCGATCCTGCGGGTACTGATCGGCGCACGAAACGGGCAAGTGAAGTTTGCGGGCGAGTCCGAAGTCTGCGCAGCAGTCGGCAGTCGAAGAGGTATGAGGGAGGCGAAATGATTGAGACGATTCTGGTCGCGACGGATGGGTCCGAGGACGCCAGCGCTGCCGAACAGACCGCCATGGGATTGGCATCGCGACTCGGTGCGCGCTTGTCGGCGGTTTCCGTCATCGACGATCGGTTGCTCCGCGCGCCCGCGGGAGATGGCCTGGCGCTTCCCGGATTTCCCGAGGCCGAGGTCACAGCCTATTACCGAGCCCGCGCCGACGCCGTCGCACGTCGCTTCGGCGAACGCGCTCGCGGCGAAGGACTCGAAGCCCGCTGCGAAGTTCTGCAAGGAATTCCCGACGATCGAATCGTCGAGAAGGTGCAGGGCGCGGACCTCCTCCTGATCGGTCGTTCGGGAACGGCGACCGGCGACCGCAGTGGCCTCGTTGGAGCGACCGTGGATTCCATTTTACGCAAGACCAGCAAGCCGACGATTCTGGTTCCCGCTGGCGCGCCACTGACCGGTCCTCTCGTGCTTGGCTTCGACGGCTCGCCCGGGTCCCGGATCGCAGCGCGAATCGCCGTCGCGCTGGCCAATGGTCTGAACGAGGCCGTGCATGTCTTCGTGGACTCGAAGGACAAGGGCCGCGCGGTCGCACGCTTCGATGAAGTTCGACAGCTCGTGGGCGGCCTTTCCGTTCCGGTTCGCGAAACGTCTTCGACCTTGGGTCGGCCCGATGTGAAGATCGTCGATACGGCCAAGGAAGTCCGAGCCAGCCTGATCGTGATGGGCGGCTACGGACGCAATCGGATCACAGAGTATTTCCTCGGCAGTAACGCCTCTTCGGTGGCACGGACCTCTCCCGTGTCCGTGCTACTCGCTCGCTAGCTCGTGCCGCGAACGTCGCGGCCGATTCGAGTTGCAGAGTTGGCAGCGTTTCTGCGCTGTCCGGTCGACGGCGACGAGTCTCTCGAGATTTCGGGCTTTGCCTCGCTCGGGATGGCTGAACCCGACGAATTGGTCTTCATTCGCGACGGCGCGCTCGCTGCGGAGTTCACTCGCAGCCGGGCTTCCGTAGTGATCGCGCCACCGGGCGTCGAACTCGACCTTGATGACGGGAAGAGCGCCGCGCTGCGCAGCCCCCGACCGGCACTCGACTTTTCGCGACTGATCCAGGAATTCGCGCCCCCACCCCGTCCGCCGGAGGGCATCGCGGTCGGCGCGCATGTGGATGCCTCCGCGAAAATCGATTCGACGGCGTCAATCGCGCCAGGCGTCGTGATCGGCCCGGACTGCGTCGTCGGTGCGCGAACCGTTCTCGCGCCGAACGTCACGCTGGTCGCCGATGTGGAGGTGGGCTCAGATTGCTGGCTCCACGCAGGGGTGATCCTGCGGGAGCAGACCCGGGTCGGAGACCGCGTGTTGCTGCAGCCGGGAGTCGTGTTAGGCGCGGACGGTTTTGGCTATGTCGCAGATGAGAATGGCCGTCCAGTCGCGATGGCACAGCGCGGATACGTCCTGGTCGAGGATGACGTCGAGATCGGAGCGAATACGACCGTCGACCGGGCGACGCTCGATGTGACTCGGATCCGGCGGGGCGCAAAGATCGACAATCTCGTTCAGATCGCGCACAACTGTGATATTGGCGAAGACGTCTTTATCGTGGCGCAGTCGGGCCTCTCGGGCGGGACCATCGTCGCCCGTGGCGCGATGATCATGGCTCAGGCGGGCTCGGCGGGTCATTTGCGAATCGGCGAGGGCGCGTTCGTGGGTGCTCGGGCCGGGTTGCACCGCGATGTCGCCGATGGCGCCCGCGTGTACGGCACGCCCGCCGTCGAAGAACAATCCTGGCATCGTTCGGTCGCCGCCTTGAAGCGTCTCCCGGATCTGATTCGCCGTGTTCGTCGGCTCGAGAAGTCGACGCGCGATCCCGGTGGCGAGGGATCCACTTCCGGGGGAGACTTGGGCGCAGAGTAGAACATCGCCCGGAGCTCCAACGCAAATGTCTCACGACCCGACGTCCCCAGAACGCAAACGACCCCTCTCTGAGCTGCGGGACATCTTGCGCAGTGCGCGAAGCGCGGCGGAGTTCGAAGCCCTGATCGCACTCGTGGAGACCGATTCTCGCGCCGGTGCGCGGGCGCTCGGGAACCAGGCCGAGCGCCGCCTCGAAGCGCAACGACTCGAACGGGAGCGACTCGCGGGCCTGCTCGCTCTGCGCGATCAGCTCGTGCGCCGGGGTGTTCGTGGGGTGGCTGGCGTCGATGAAGTCGGAGTGGGACCGCTCGCCGGGCCAGTCGTTGCAGCCGCCGTCGTGCTGCCGAGCCAGTTCGAATTGCAGGGCCTCGATGATTCGAAGCGCGTTCGTCCCACGTTACGCAAAACACTTGCTCAGGAGATTCGGGACATCGCGGTCGGCGTGGGGATCGCCGAGGTCAGTGTGGAGGAAATCGATCAGGTGGGAATCTTCCAGGCCGCCCTCGAAGCGATGCGTCGTTCGGTTGCGAGTCTTGTGCGCACGACCGAGGTTGGCCATCTGCTCGTCGATGCCCGGACGATACCGGGAATCGATTTTCCGCAGACCTCGATCATCAAGGGCGATCAGAAGGATGCGAGTATCGCGGCGGCATCGATCGTCGCCAAAGTCTATCGCGACGACTTGATGGAGCGCTTGGGGAATCGCTATCCCGCCTACGGTTTCGAGCGGCACATGGGGTATGGGACTGCTTTTCACATGTCGGCTCTCGAAGCAAACGGACCCTGTCCGATTCATCGTCGTTCGTTCGCCCCGGTCGCCCGCGCGCAACGGCGTGGCCGGTCGCTCCCGTCGGCGCCTGCGTGACGGATCCGACGAAAGCGCGCAGCGACTACCGGATTCGAAGCGAAGTCGAAGACTTCATCGTGACCGAGGAGCCGCTCTATCTGCCGTCCGGCGAAGGCGGCCATACTTTCCTGTACGTCGAGAAGCGCGGTCGTACGACGGAGCAGGTCGCGCGTGATCTAGCACGTCTCGCGAATTCGTCTGCGCGAGAGGTGGGTTATGCGGGCCGCAAGGATCGCCATGCCCTGACGAG
>CAWLAJ010000014.1:0-33655 GCA_963854795.1 Deltaproteobacteria bacterium UBA4427
GATCGGAGGCCGAGCGTCTCTTCGTCTATGCGACCGAGAGTCTGGGGCTACTCGAGACGCTTCGGCCGAACGCGATCCTTCGACTGCTGCTTGAACTTCGTGCCTTCGATGCATTGGGATTGCGGCCGGAATTCGGACGCTGCGTACGCTGCGGTCGGGTACCGAGCGAAAGCGTCGCAGAGGACCATCGCGTTCACTTCCACATCGCGGACGGTGGCCTCGTTTGTTCAGCCTGCGGGCTGAGCCTGGACGGTCTCTTCCCGATCGAACTCGGAACGCTGCGCATTCTGGAACGAGGGCTCGTGAGTCCGATCGAGGGCCTTTCGAAAATCGAATTGCCGTCGCGCTGGCTGGAGGAAGCGGCGCGTCTGGTGTTTCGCTTCCAGAGATTTCATGTCGGCATCGAGATGCGAAGCGAGCGATTCCTGGATGAGATCCTGCCCGTCGGGGCAGCCGCCGCGCCTTGACCCTGGGGACCTTGATGGGGGATACTCGGCCGCCCTGAGCGGACCCCTACCAGCGTCGACTCTTCCAGAGGCCCCCAAGACAATGTCCAAAGATGCTTCCGATTCTGCTCAGCGCGACAAGGACGATCGCGAGCGGCATCCCCTCGCGATGGAGACGCTCGTGTCGCTCTGTGCGGCACGCGGCTTCATCTACCCCTCGAGCGAAATCTACGGCGGCATCGCCGGCTTCTGGGACTATGGACCTCTGGGCGTCGAGCTCAAGAACAATCTGAAGGCCTTTTGGTGGCGCCGGATGGTTCGCGAGCGCGACGACGTCGTCGGGATCGATAGCGCGATCATTTCGCACCCCCGGACCTGGGAGGCGAGCGGCCACGTCGAGGGATTCAGCGATCCGATGGTCGATTGCCGAACCTGCAAGCGGCGCTTTCGCTCCGATCAGATCGAGGGTGAACGCTGTCCGGAGGCTCCCAAGAAACGCGCGATCGTGGACTGCGACCTGACGGAATCGCGCGAGTTCAACCTCATGTTGCGCACGGAGCTCGGTGCTTCGGTCGACGAGTCGACCACGGCCTATCTCCGACCGGAAACCTGTCAGGCGATCTTCTCCGGTTTCAAGCGGGTGCGGGAATCCGCGCGCAAGAAGGTGCCCTTTGGCATCGCGCAGATCGGCAAGGCCTTTCGAAACGAAATCACGCCCAGGAATTTCACCTTCCGCTCGCGTGAATTCGAACAGGCCGAAATGGAATTCTTCTGCCATCCGAGTGAAAGCGAACAATGGTTCCAGCATTGGCGAGAGGTGCGGCTTCAGTTTCACAAGGATCTCGGCATCGACGAGAGCCTGCTCCGAACGCGGCCGCACGCGGAAGATGAACTCGCGCACTACGCCCGCGCCGCCGATGACATCGAATTTCTATTCCCCTTTGGCTGGCAGGAGATCGAAGGCGTTCACGACCGCGGGGATTGGGATTTGTCGCGGCATAGCGAGTTTTCGGGCAAGGAACTGGCGGTGACCGATGAAGAGACGAAGGAGCGATTCACGCCGACGGTGATCGAGACGTCGGTCGGAATCGATCGAACCACCCTCGCTCTCCTGGTCGCCGCCTATTGCGAGGAAGAACTCGAAAATGGCGAATCGCGCACGGTGATGCGTTTCCATCCGGCGCTCGCTCCGATCAAGGCGACGATCCTGCCTCTGTCAAAGAAGCTGGCGGAACCCGCGCGGGCCATCCAACGGGATCTCCGCAGCCATTTCAATGTCTTTTACGACGATGCCGGCAACATCGGTCGTCGCTATCGACGCCAGGACGAGGTCGGAACCCCATTTTGTGTCACCTATGATTTTGATTCGCAAGAAGATGGCTGTGTGACCGTGCGCGAGCGCGACTCGATGGCCCAGCAGCGAATTCCCATCGAAGGGTTGAGAGTTCATCTCAGCGATCGCCTGGAGGCGGCTTCGTGAGCACACGAAAGGCAGTTGCAGCGAAGAGCAAACCCAAGACCCGCGGCAAGTCCAGAACGCAGACCCGGAGCCAGGCGAAATCGGCTGCCAAGAAGTCAGCTGCAAGGGCGCCGGCGAAGAAGGCGAACAAGAAGGCGGCCAAGAAGGCGGCCGGGAAGCGCCCTCGAAAATCGGCAAACAAGTCCTCGAAAAAGTCAGCGGCGTCTTCCTCGAAATCGAAGGGCGGAACGCGCCGGCGTGCCGCCGATCCGACGCCCCATCGCCAGGTTTATTCCTTCGGCGCAGGGCGCGCGGATGGCCATGCCGCGATGAAGGAGATCCTGGGCGGGAAGGGCGCCAATCTTGCCGAGATGACGTCGATCGGCATCCCGGTGCCCCCCGGCTTTACGATCGCCACGAATGTCTGCGCAGAGTTCAATTTGCGAGGCCAGAAGCTGCCGGTCGAGGTGAAAGCGGATGTGCTGACGGCGCTGGCCAATGTCGAAAAGCTGATGGGACTGCGTTTCGGTGATCCCGAGAAGCCGTTGCTCGTCTCGGTCCGGTCGGGTGCGCGGGCATCGATGCCGGGCATGATGGATACAGTGCTGAACCTCGGACTCAACGACGAGACCGTTCGAGGTCTGGCCGAATTGGCCGACGATCGTTTCGCCTTCGACAGTTATCGGCGCTTCATTCAGATGTACGGCGATGTGGTACTCGGGATTCCCCACGATCGCTTCGAACATCGACTCGACGCCGAGAAGGAAGCGCGCGGGGTTCGCGTCGATACCGACCTCACGGGAGAGGATCTGCGGCGGGTCGTTGCCGGATATCTCGAGATCGTCCAAGAATTCACACACAAGCCCTTTCCCCAAAACCCGGAGACTCAGCTCTGGGGCGCCATCGGCGCCGTGTTCAGCTCCTGGGAGAACCAGCGGGCGATCGCCTATCGCCGTCTCAACGACATCCCGGACGATTGGGGCACGGCCGTGAACGTTCAGTCCATGGTCTTTGGAAACATGGGCGACCGATGCGCGACGGGTGTTGCCTTTACGCGCAATCCTTCGACCGGCGAACGCAATTTCTACGGCGAATATCTGCTGAACGCGCAGGGCGAAGATGTCGTGGCGGGCATTCGCACCCCACAGCCGATCAACGAGACGAGTCGCGCCGCGGATACGATCAATCTTCCGACTCTCGAGATCGAGATGCCGAAGGCCTACCGGGAACTCGTTCGAATCTACAAGCAACTCGAAAAACACTATCGCGACATGCAGGACATCGAGTTCACGATCCAGGACGGAACGCTCTGGATGCTGCAGACGAGAAGCGGCAAGCGAACCGCCGGCGCCGCCGTGCGGATCGCTGTCGACATGGCCAATGAACGACTGATCTCGAGAGAAGACGCCATCGTTCGGATCGACGCCGGCTCCCTCGATCAGCTTCTTCATCCCACCCTCGATCGCGATCAGAGTTTCGAAGTCATCGCGCGCGGCTTGCCCGCTTCGCCAGGTGCGGCGGCCGGCGAGGTGGTCTTCTCGGCCGAGCAGGCCGAGCTGCGTGCGAAGGGCGGCGCGAAGGTGATCCTGGTGCGAACCGAGACGTCGCCTGAAGACATCGTCGGCATGCATGCCGCGGAGGGAATCCTGACGGCGAAGGGCGGCATGACTTCGCATGCGGCGGTCGTGGCGCGCGGGATGGGAAAGACCTGCGTCGCGGGTTGTGGGGCCCTGGCGATCAACTACGAGCAGGGCGTCATGCGCATCGGTGACAAACTCGTTCGAGAAGGGGATCCGCTTACGATCGATGGCTCGACGGGTGAGGTCATGTTGGGGCTGGCTCCGACCGTCATTCCAGAGCTGGGAGGAGCCTTTTCCGAGCTGATGAAATGGACGGACAGGCTGCGCGACCTCGAGGTTCGGACCAATGCGGATTCACCCGAGGACGCAGAGGTCGCACGCGGATTCGGAGCCGAGGGCATCGGTCTCTGTCGCACGGAGCATATGTTCTTCGAGCCGAGTCGAATTCTCGCGGTCCGCGAGATGATTCTCGCGGTCGATTCCCCTGCGCGCGAAGTCGCGTTGGCGAAAATTCTTCCGATGCAGCGCGACGATTTCGAAGGCCTCTTCCGGGTCATGGAGGGCCTTCCGGTCACGATCCGTTTGCTCGATCCACCCCTCCATGAATTCCTGCCGCAGGATGACAAGGACATTCACGCGGTCGCCAAGGCCCTGGGAACGTCGGTCGGCGAGGTTCGCCACAAGCTCGAGGGTCTACACGAATTCAATCCAATGCTCGGTCATCGGGGTTGTCGACTCGGAATTACCTATCCCGAGATCTACGCGATGCAGGTGCGGGCGATCACTCAGGCGGCTTGTCGCGTCGCAGCAGAAGGCGTGAAGGTCAAGCCCGAGATCATGATCCCGCTCGTTTCACATGAGCAAGAGCTGTCGACGCTGCGTACGCTCGCCGAGGGGGTCATCGCCGAGGTGCGGCGCGAGTACCCGGGTTCGCGAGTGCGCCCGACCATCGGCACGATGATCGAGGTACCGCGCGCCGCACTGACCGCGGACAAGATCGCAGAGCATGCAGATTTCTTCTCCTTCGGGACCAACGATCTCACCCAGATGGGCTATGCGCTTTCTCGAGATGATGCCGGCAATTTTCTTCCGAACTACGTCGAGGACGGCTTGATCGAGGCGGATCCATTCGTGTCGATCGATGAGGAAGGCATCGGTCAGTTGGTCCGACTCGGCGTGGAGCGCGGTCGCAGCACGCGACCGGATCTGAAGCTGGGGATCTGTGGCGAGCACGGCGGCGACCCGGCCAGCGTTCGCTTCTTTGCCTCGATCGGTCTCGACTACGTATCGTGTTCTCCCTATCGGGTCCCGCTGGCTCGACTCTCCGCGGCTCAGGCTGCGATCATGATTCGGCGCGAGGCCCGTGCGAAAAAGGCGGACGAGTCGGGGGAAAAGGATTGAATCTTCTGGGGCCATGCTTGCGATCGGTGGCACGGCGTCTGAGCCTGGTTGGGCTACTGCTCGCGACGTCGGCTTGCGTAGGCTCGAGCGCCCCGGTCTGGGCGGACGGTGTGCTGCCGCAGAAGCTCGACGAGGTCTTCTCCGACTTGCCGCAGGAGGCGCGCGATTCGCTGATTCCGCTCTCCGAAATCTTCTATGCGCGCATCACGAGTCGACGATTCAACTCGCGCGCGACTTTCGAAGACCCAAGCGTGCGCCAGTTCTTTCCGACGCTCGCGTCCTATTCGGACTATTACGCCGCCCTGGTCGATGCCCTGGATCGCGCCAACATTCGATTCAACCGGCCGACAGCGATCAAGATGTTGAGTATCGAGCTTTCACCGAGCGGCTCGCTTCTTCTGTCGCTGCGATTCATCGGCCCCAATGACCTGCCGCTGCGCCTGTGGAATGCGACTCTTCTGCGTACGGATGAGTGGCTCTGGCAGGACGGGCGTTGGTGGGTCGTGCCGGGCAAGGTCTGAGGCGAGCGCCCGCAGGTCGTCGGTTCGTCGGAAAGAACAGGCCAAGAAGAGGAAAAAGATTCTCTACAGCATGGGTAATCTGGTTCCGCCGGGTTCCCGGTGACTCTTCTCACAAACATTAAATTTCAAGCACTTACGCGCCTGATTGCGCATCCGTTGCGAATGGCACGCCGCTTGCTCTTGTACGGGGCTGTCCGGGAGACCGGACGGACTTTTGAAAAGCCAATGGCTCGACGACAATCGAGCGGGCAAAGTTCGGCTGATCGACATGCATCTCGCGGGAGTTCAGGGACCCGCAGCTGGAGACGCAATCGAACAGGGAGCCGAACCCGGTGTGACTTGAATTCACAAGCGCACGCCGCCCGCACGAAGCCTCGTTGAAATCGAGGAAACAGCGTGCAAACAAAATCCAACGACCGAAAGAACCAGAAGAAGGATTCGCAGGCCTGGGGATGTGATCGCGAACTGGTCGATCAGATTCTGGCCGGCAGCCGTGAGCATTTCGACCTTCTCTACGAAACCTATTTTCCGCGCGTCTACCGATTCGCCTTGAAGCGTCTGCGCGATCCCGGCGAAGCCGAGGATGTCGCGCAGGAAGTCTTTCTCACTTTGATGACCGCACTCGCTTCGTTCAAGGGCGATTCATCCTTGCTGGTCTGGATCTTCGGGGTGACCCGGAACAAGGTCAACCGGCGCTTCCGGCGCCCGCGTCCTCGTCTCGAGCCTCTGGAAGAGGGCGGGGCATTGGACATTCAGAGCAATCTTCCCGGCGCGGATGAGACGGTCGATGCGAGGCGTATTCTCCGTCGCTGTGAGGACGTGATCGCCACTCAGCTGACGCCGCTACAGCGCCGGATTTTCCATCTGAAGCATCTTCGGCAGCAGCCGATCCGTGCGATCGCTCACGCGCTCGGTAAGAGCGAGGACGCCGTCAAGGCCAATCTCTATCGGATGCGCCGTGCGATTTCCGCAGGAACGCCGGGCCTCGAGGGAATCCTTCGCGGTTGATCCAATGCACATCACGGATCACGCGTCACGGGTAGCCGGCCGGTCTCTCGACCCCCTTGGCGCTTCCTGAGGCAGAGTCCCGATGGGTGGATCAGAAGACATCGAACCCGCTCCACGCGTCGCTGCTGGGGCGGGTTTTCTGCTTCTGGGGGACCCCAGGCGGTCTGTGGGGCCCGGTGGGCCGAGATCAGGGAATCCTGACGGCACTTCACTTTTTCATTGACGCGCGTCAGTGGGTGGCGTAATCCATCGATCATGGAAGGATCGCCAGGTCATCCAGGACTGACGGACTCGGGGGGCTCCTCGATCCCGCCGGGTCGGAGTCGAATGGGTCCCAGCTCCGTGGATCCGAAGACCCGGGTCCAGAAATCACGGTCTCGTCAGCGAGCGGACACCAAGGAACGAATCTTCGAGACCGCCTTGCGAGAATTTCGTGACGTCGGATTTGCCTCTGCGCAGATCGATCGAATTGCCACGAAGGCCGGAATCGCCCGGGGAACCTTCTACTTCCACTTTCCAACCAAAGACCACGTGATGCTGGAGTTGGCCCGGCGGATCAATCGGCGTGGCGCTCGGCGACTCGCGCTGATCGCCGAAGGCGAACCGGATCTGCTCGAGTACTTGACTGGGCTCGTCGACCTCCTGATCGACGAGTTCGGCCGCGTGAGCGACGCGGGGCTGAATTCTGAGCTGCTCGCCCTCTATGTCCGGCGCCCTAGCGATCTCGGCGAGCCCCTCAAAGACGCCCCCGTCATCAATGATGAACTCATCGGCCATCTCCAGAGCATCCGGGACCGAGGTGGCTTCCGATCGACGATGTCCACCGAGCAGCTCGGCGTTCTGGTCGTTGCGAGCCTCTTTGGGATTCTCGCTCGCGTTCCCCGCGACTCTGGCGTGCGAGAGGCAGGTCACTCTCTAGTCGAATTGCTGGTCAAGGGCCTGCAGGCGGAAGATTGAGGCTGGCGGATTTCCCCCAGGGATCGAGCGTCCTTTTCATCCCAGAAGAGGATTCTAGGAAAATCGGGCCTCGTTTCTGACACAAGCACAGCCAGGACACCACTGTTTAGGAAAGCGAACTGAGCGCGCCCGTCGGGCGCGAGTTTCAGCGAGGCGAGGCGAGACGGGGCGGTTGGCCCTCGCAACTCGAGCGAAAAAGTGAGAAGAGCAGTGGCGCGACGACAGGTCTGGCAAGCATTTCTTGGTTGGTGGAAGCCAGCCCATCGAGAGGATTCTGTTTCGTCGAAGTCCTTCGCCCTGGCGGCTGCGAAAGTTGAAACCGTCGGACCGAGCGCCTGTTTCGATGAAGCCATGGACGAGGCCGACGAGGGTGAATTGCTCGATTTCCTCGCAGCCGATCTTGACCCCGTCCCCGCCGATCCCGAATTCAAGGAGCGTCTTCGCGAAGGACTCTGGGCATTGGTGCAGGATGGCGCGACCTCGCTTCCCAAGGATCACTGAATCCCGCCCTCTAGAGTCCCGACGATCCCGGATTGCTCGCAGCGCGCCCGCTTTGTAGCCTCAGGGCCATGCGGAACCCGATCCGCCTGAAAAATCTCAGCCTGCGATTTCTCCCTCTCTATTTGATTTGCCTGGCGATTCTGATCTTTCGATCGCCGCAGTCGGATGGGCTGATCCTGGCGCTGCCCCTGATTGGCCTGGGGGCCGGGCTGCGAGGCTGGGGGGCCGGCCATCTGGTGAAAAATGACGAACTCACGACCACTGGTCCCTATGCCCATCTGCGTCATCCCCTCTATCTCGGAACCCTCATGACTGCGACGGGTTTCGCGTTCTGGGTCGGCGGATGGATGACACTCATCGTTCTGGCCGCGGTCTGGCCCTGGTTCGCGTTCCACTATTTCCCGCGCAAGGAGCGCAGCGAGAGTGCGCGACTCGAGGCGAGCCATGGCGAGCGATTCGTGCGCTATCGACGAGAGGTGCCCGCGCTCTGGCCGCGGCTGCGTGGTTGGCGATCTGAGGCGAGCATCGGCAGCTCCGATCGCTGGGCGCTCGATCGCTATTCCAAGAACAACGAACTCGGGACGCTTCTGGCACTGTCACTCGGTGTCCTGGTGTTCTGGCTGCGCAGTGGAGCTGGCTTCGGATGAGCGAGGGAGCGAACGATATCCTGGGCTTCGATCGTGCGAGCCTTCGGCAGAGGACGCGAGCCGTTCTGAATCGAGGGGGCTGGGGCAACCCCGACGTCTTGCTCGTCGATGCGGAGTCGGGCGCTGTCGTGGTGAAGGACTACTCGCCTCGCTCAGCTTTCGTACGTCAATGGCTGGGGCCCTGGATGCTGCGCCGTGAGGAACGCGCCTATCGTCGCCTCGAAGGCATCGAAGCCATACCGCGCTTGCTCGGTTCGTTGGACGCCGCCGCGTTGGTCTTCGAGTACCGATCGGGTGTTCTGCTCTCGCGTTCCCTGGCTGGAAAACTTCCGCCGACGTTCCTGAGCGACCTGCAGTCCGCGATCACACAGATCCATGGAAGAGGGGTCGTCCATCTCGATCTTCGACATCGAAGCAACATCCTGGCCGGGGAAGACGGTCGACCCGTCGTAATCGATTTTGCGTCCGCGCTTCGGGGCCCCGTTCTCGTATGGCTATTGGGCTGGCTCGATCGGCGCGCGCTGCGCAAATGGCGCGTGCGACTGCTCTAGGGGATCGCAGCGTCGTTCCGACTTCGCGACGTCACGAATCTCGGGCGGCCGTCGCATACGGCTGTCAGGCGCGATCTCGAGAGCCCTCATCCGGATTGTCTAGACCGGTCGAGATCTCGGCCGGCTCGCGCGGTGCGAGACGCGCGATGAAATGCCGGAAACACTCGAGTGTGAGGCGGGCGTCTTCGAGCGCCCGATGGGCCACACCGCCGGATCCGAGGAGTCCCGCCGTCGTCGCCGCCTGACGAAGAGAGATCGCCCGCGCGGGCTCGCCAGCGACCAGGGACCACGAATAGAAGAGTGTTGCCAGATCGAGGACGTGATAGTCGAAGGGGTAGGGGATTCCGCAGTTCTTGAAGGCCCGCTCGAGAAAGATGACGTCCATGCGAACGTTCTGTCCGGCCGGAATGACCTTGCGGTCCTTCGGGAGCATGTCGACGATTTCGTGGAGCACCTGGCGCACTCCCGGCGCCTCGGCCCAGAGTTTCTCGTCGTAGCCGAAGATCGCGGCCGCTTCGGGAGTGATTCGTTCCGGGCGTGCCTTGACTCGCCACTGTGCCTCCGACAGCTCTGCGAGGCGAGCGTCGGTCGTGATGATGCCGACTTCAGTCAAGTCGTGAAGTTCGACGTCGAGTCCTCCGAACTCGCAATCGAGGAAGGCAAAGGCGAATTCTGCGCTCATTGACGAAGTGGATTCCAGGCGACGGAGGAATGGAGGATTGAGTGAATGGTGCTCCCAACGGGACTCGAACCCGTGTTTCAGCCTTGAGAGGGCCGTGTCCTAGGCCACTAGACGATGGGAGCGCATTCTGGAAGCGCGGGAGACTAGCCACGCCGATCCAAAGCTGTCAACCAAGATTACGGTCCCTCGGGCGCCTTGGCTTAGGAATCCGTTCAACCCAGGCGCAATTGGCTCGATTCGGGCGTCGCGAATCGTCACCGCCGACAACAGTTCGTCCGTGCGAGTGGCTGATCAAGCAGTTCGCCTCGTCCATGGAGCCCGGGCCAGGACGAGATCCCGCCGCATCGGCTCAAGGGTGCCAAGACTCTTGCCGATGAGTGGTGCGACTCGTGCGTTCTGGCTCGCGGGTTGCTCTTGTCCATGCCAAGGGGGTGTGGAGGATAGAGTCTGCCTATGCAGACGCCCCACGGGGAGAGTAAGATGGCACGCTTACCTAGCAATCGTTCGAGCGGCTTTACGCTGGTCGAGTTGATGATCGTCGTCACGATCATCGGCATCCTGGCCTCGGTCGCGATTCCGTCCTTTCTCAATTATCAGCTGACCTCCAAGCGGTCGGAGGCGTTTGCCAATCTGAGCGCGTTGGCAAAATCGCAGAAGTCGTACTTTGCCGAGTTCAACACCTATGTGGCTGTTGCCGCTGAGCCCTCCTTCGGGCTCGGAGGCGTCGCTCCGACGACGACCACCCGCGACTCGACGCCGATCGATGCTGCGTTCTCCGTGGTCGGCTGGGCACCAGAGGGCGACGTCTTCTTCGACTACGACACGGCGACGCCCGCGAACCCGCTCGGTGGTAGCTGTGGCGCCGCGGTCGCTGCCTTCACCTCGACCGCATACGGTGATCTCGACGGCGACGGGCTGATTTCGATTCTCGTCTTCACACATCCTGATACGGCCGGGCAATTCTGTGGAACCGGGCAGGCTGGCGATTTGTCGCCCCCAGTGGGCGGCGCCGGCGCACTGCGATTCGATGAGCCCGCTCGTCTGCTCGATACCGGGTTGCCGGGGAGCCCCGACGACTACTAGGCCGACGGGCCAACTCGACGGCGCGGATGAGTTCTCGGGTGCCGCGATCGACTGATTCGAGCCCGATCACTTCGATGAAATTCGCAGGCTAAAGGAGCAAAGGGTGCCGATGAAGTTCAACCGGGCCGTCCTGCTCATCGCTGCGATCGCCTGCACGGGTTGGGCGCACTCCAAGATTCCGGTCGCGTCGCGCGCGGATCTCGGGGAGAGCTTCGTCCCGAGTCCGAGCGTTGCGAGCGCGATGTCCTTCGGATTCAACGCGATCGTTGCCGACTTTCACTGGCTTCAGGCCGTCCAGGTCGTCGGTGGCGACGAAGGTGTGGACGCCCGTAAGGCGCGACATCTCGGCAAGCTCGTCGACGTCGTGACGACGCTCAACCCCCATGTCGGCCACCCCTACCGATTCGCCGCGGTCTGGCTCACACACGACGAGGAACTCGTTCGAGAGGGGAATCGATTGCTCGAGCGAGCCATCCAGCATCATCCCGAGGATTGGCGGAATTACTTCTACCTCGGCTTCAACCATTTCTTTTACCTCTTCGAGTATCCAGAGGCGGCCGCTGTGCTCGAAGTCGCAATGTCGCTGCCGAATTCGCCTGCCTACCTTCCTCGTCTCGTCGCACGCCTGAAGAGTCAGCGCGCCGATATCGATGTCGCCGAAGTCTTTGTGCGAGAGCTGTTGCGAAATACCGCGGACGAAGACGCGAAAGTCGGCCTCCAGGTGGCCTTGGACGAAATCGAGATCGAGTACAAGGCTCGGCATCTCGACCGAGCTCGCATGGCCTATGTCGAGCTATCCGGCCGCGACATTCAAGCCGTGGAAGACTTGACGATGGGCGCGCATCGGGTGCTGGAATACCTGCCCAGCGCCGAGCCCGATGCTCTCCCCAGTTCGCTCTCGCGTCAGTCGGTGTGGGAAGTCGATCCGCAGACGGGTCGCATCCAGTCTTCCTATCTCGGAAGTCGCTACGAGATTCACTACTCGGGAGCTGATCTCGAGCGGGCGCAGAAATGGAAAGCACAAAACGACAGCGGACGTGAAGCCGCTCCGGAGGTGTAACGAGTTGATGCAAGAGAAACGTCAGGTCGTCTGCGTGGATCAGGTCGTGAAGGATTTTCGACCAGGCTTCGGCTTGCGACGAAAACGCGTGCTCCACGGGGTCACGCTTCAGGTCTTCGAGGGCGAGATCTTCGGATTTGTCGGGCCCAACGGGGCGGGGAAGACCACGATGCTCAAGATCTTGATGGGATTGATTCGCGCGACCGGAGGCCGCGCCTCGATTCTCGGTCGTGACGTTGCGGAGTCGGAGTTCAGGGACCAGATCGGATTCTTGCCGGAGAATCCCTATTTCTATCCGTATCTGACAGCGCGCGAGATTCTTCATTTCTATGCGCGACTCTGCGCGGTTTCCAAGGAGCGACGAACCGCGCGTGTCGACGAATTACTCGAGGTGGTCCATCTCACTCACGCGGCGGACGCGCGGTTGCAGACCTTCTCGAAGGGTATGCTGCAGAGAGTGGGCGTCGCGCAGGCGCTCATTCACGATCCGCGGATCGTGTTTCTCGATGAGCCGATGAGCGGCCTCGATCCCATCGGCCGAAAAGAGATTCGAGACGTCATCCTGTCGCTGCGCGCGGCGGGCAAGACGGTCTTCATGAACACTCATATTCTGACCGACGTCGAGATGATCTGTGATCGCGTGGCCATCATCGTGAAGGGCACGATTCGTCATCAGGGACGAATCGAGGATTTTCTGCCCGACGGCGCCCGGCGAACCGAGCTCGTGCTCGCGCAGTTGCCGGCGGACGCGGCCGCTCGACTGGAGGACGAGTATTCGATCGAGATGCGCGGCCTGGGCGAGCGAGTCGAATTGACGGTGCCGGAAAAGGACGCTCGCGCCGTCCTCGGGATCGTGCTGGAGGCTGGCGCGGAGGTGGTCTCGCTGACCCCGCATCGCAACTCCCTCGAAGACGTATTCCTGACCGCCGTGCAGGAGGGCGAGAGCGAAGGGGAGGGCGAAGACCGATGAACTCGCTACTGCGCATCCAGACCCTGGCCGCGAATACCTTTCGCGAGGCGATTCGAAACAAGCTCCTCTACACCCTCCTGGGCTTCGGAATCTTGATGATCGGGTCGGGGGTTCTGCTGGCGACGCTCTCCTATGTCGAAGTCGACGAAATTCTCCAGGACATGGGCATGAGTGCCATTCGTTTCTTTAGCGCGGGCATCGCCATCTTCGTTGGCATCGGCCTGATCCATACCGAGGTCGAACGTCGAACGATCTTCACGATTCTCTCGAAGCCGGTTTCGAGATCGGAATTCCTGATCGGGAAGTGGGCGGGACTCACGTTTACGGTCTGGCTTCAGCTCTTGCTGATGGCTCTGGCCTTTGCCGCCGTGTCCTGGATGGCCGGTGCACCCCTGGGCTCCGCTCATGGAATCGCGATCGCGCTGATCGGGCTCGAACTGATGGTGCTGGTCGCACTGGCAACCTTGTTCTCGGCTTTCACGGCGCCGATGCTCGCCGCGCTCTTCACGATTGGACTCTGGCTGATCGGGCATCTGTCCCGTGATCTTCGGGCGCTAGGCGAACAATCGGATCTCGACTCGGTGTCGAAGATGACGGATTTCGTGTTTCGGGTCATGCCGGATTTCGAGGTCTTCAACAAGACGCTCGAAGCGGTACACGGTCTGCCGATTCGGGCCGCCGATGTTCAGATGGCGATCGTCTACGCGCTCGCCTACACGGTTGCAACGCTGGTGCTCGCGTCCATGATCTTCAGTCGGCGAGATTTCAAATAGACGATTCAGATGTTCGGCTCTCGTTGGCTGCTCCGCGGATCCTTGAAGTGCGAGACCGTCGCCAGGCGACTTTTCTCTCAGATGGCACGCGGCGGACACTGGCTTAGAGTCTCTCGGAAGCGGCTTTGGGGGAAGCATGACGATCGAAATCGCACCCGATGCAGTGCTTCCGATCGCGATGATTCTCGGGCTGCTAAGCGGCTCTTTCCTGAACGTCGTGATCCATCGGCTGCCGCTGGGGATCTCCGTCGCGTTCCCGCCCTCACATTGCCCGAATTGTGAGATGCAGATCAAGCCCTGGGACAACATCCCGGTTCTCTCGTATGTGTTCTTGCGAGGTCGATGTCGGGGCTGTGCGAATCCCATTTCGATGCGTTACCCGGCCGTGGAGCTGGTGATGGGGCTGCTCTTTCTCGCGATCGCCGCGCGATTCGGTCAGACGTGGTGGACTCCGCTTCACTGTCTTTTTGCGGCCGCCCTGATCGCGGCCGCGATGATCGACTTCGACCATCAAATCATTCCGGACGGGATTTCGATGGGCGGCCTGGCGATCGCCATGCTTCTGGTTCCCTCGGCGAGCGCCTACTACGGCATGCCATGGATGGATGGGCTGACTCGCAGTGCGATCGGTGCGGCGGTGGGCGCCGGCGTTCTCTGGTCGGTCGCGTTTCTTCACGCGCGGATTTGCGTGGCGATGGGGCGCGAGTTCGACCATTGGCCCGGCGAGGGAGAGTCGATTCCCCGCCCCAGCGAAGCGGACTATTGGCTCTGGTTTCCGGGTCTCGGGCTCGGCGACGTGAAGCTGCTCGGAATGATCGGCGCCGTCGTCGGGGCAGTCGGCGTTCTGGATACCATTCTGGCGTCTTCGGTGATCGGGTTGGTCCTGGGTGGCGCGCAGGCCCTCGCGCGCGGCGCATTGGGGGAGCCCTTCGGATTTGCTCCATCCATCGCGTTGGGGGCGATCGCGAGTCTCTTTCTTCCGCCGCTATGGCTGGTCAATTTCTTCTAGTGGGCATTCCAGCCGCAATGCCCCGGTCGGGAGGTCCGATCAGGGACTCGAGTCCGCTCGTTCGCGAATGACCTCTGCAGCCTTTCGCATTCGGGCAAGCGTTCGCTTACGTCCGACCACTTCGAGTGTTTCGTAGATTCCAGGTGACGCGCCGCTACCCGTGACCGCGACCCGAGTCGGTTGGGCGAGTCTTCCGAGCTTCAGATCGCCGGCCGCCTTGCAGGTCTCCTCGAACGCGCCTTCGAGCGCTTCGAGTGTCCATTCGTCCAGAGCCTCGAAGGCCTCGATCAGCGCTTCGAAGGGAACGAGCACGACCGGTCGCAGGTGCTTTTTCGCCGCGCCGGGATCGATCTCGATCTCATCGACGAGTGCGAAGCGCGCCTTGTCCGCCATCTCGACGAGTTGATTGCTTCGTTCGCGCAGCAGATCGAGCAGTTTGTCGAGTCCTTCGTCACGCTCGATCGGACGCTCGGCAACGGCGTCGAGGAAGGGGCTCGCGACGACGAAGAGGTCTCCGGCGGAACGTTCCTTCAGATAGTGCTGATTGAGCGAGTCGAGTTTGTCGGCGTCGGCCTGCGCGCCGGATCGTCCGACGTGCTCGAGATCGAAATGTTCGACGATCTCGTCGGCGGAGAAGATCTCCTGATCACCATGGGACCAGCCCAGACGCGCCAACCAGTTCAGCATGGCTTCCGGCAGATAACCGTCCGCCTCGAATTTCTGGATCGAGACCGGGTCCTTTCGCTTCGAGAGTTTTCGACCACTTTCCGCAATGATCAGGGGAACATGTGCAAACGTCGGAAGCGTCGCCCCCAGCGCATGGTAGAGGGCGATTTGAAAGGGTGTGTTGCTGTGGTGGTCGGCGCCTCGAATCACATGGGTGATTCCCATATCGAGGTCGTCGACGACCACCGCAAGATGATAGAGCGGCGAGCCGTCGCTACGACGAATGATGCCGTCGCCGATCTCGCTGGCATCCTGTCCGCTCGGTCCAAAGACCAGATCATCCCAGGCGAGCGATCTCTCGCGATCGATGCGCAGCCGCACGGTATGCGTTCCGCAATTCGCTTCGAGTCCAAGGTCACGACAATGACCGTCGTAGATCCCCTTGCCGCCATTGGTGAGCGCCCTGGCGCGCTGCTCCTCCAAGCGCTCTTTCGTACAGACACAGCGATAAGCGACGCCCGATTCCAGCAGTGATTCGACGACTTCGGCATGGCGCAGAGCGCGTTCGGACTGGCGATGGGGTCCCTCGTCCCAGTCGATGCCGAGCCAACGCAATCCGTCGAGTACGGCCCTCTCGGACTCGACCGTCGAACGCTCGCGATCCGTGTCCTCGATCCGCAGCACGAATTGTCCGCCGAGTCTTCTCGTCAGCGCCCAATTGAAGAGGGCGGTTCGAGCGCCTCCGATATGGAGAAATCCCGTGGGGCTCGGCGCGAATCGGGTGCGGATGGTCGACATGGGCGCCGAGCATACAGCAGAGGCTCGACGGGTCAGGGAATTTCACGATTGCCCCTTGGCGGTCGAGGGCCGCCTGCGCTATTTCCCGGCCCGCGAGCGATTGCTCCCCAAGACCTTGTTTTTCAAACGTTTTATCCAGGCTTCCCGGTTCCGCCTAGAGCGATGGCCGATCGTTGCCCGCGAAGAGTCCCGAGATGTCGGATTTCAAGATCCAGGTCGATCAACTCAGCGAAAAGGCCCAGGACTTCCAGTTCCATGCGAGCGGAGACTGGTGGGTCGGACGTGAATCCGATCGTGGGGAACAGGAAGGCGAGGTCGCAGATGGCTTCGACTTCCGCATCGAGGTTTCGAGATCCCGCGACGATGTCCTCATTTCTGGAGACCTGCAAGCAAATGTCGCCCTCGAGTGCAGTCGCTGCGCCAAGCGCTACTCTCACGCGCTTCGTGACACCTTTCGCTTGGCTCTCGAGCCCGCGAAAGGACGCGAACCCAACGATTTGGAAGGCGTCAAGGGGCTTGTACAGAGCGGTGTCTGGCTTGGAGAAGATCTCGAAGCGGGCTGGTACCGGGGGCCCTTCATTCGCCTGGACGATTTTTTCGGCGAGGTCGTCGCACTTGCGATGCCCCTCCAACCCTTGTGCAGCGAGAATTGCCCTGGGATCTGCTCTCATTGCGGAGCGGATCTCGCCAAGACCCGCTGCGATTGTGAAGATGAACGAATTGATTCGCCCTTCGCCGTTCTTGCGAAGTTGAAGGGCGGAACAGAGTAGAAACCACTCGATCAAATGAATGGGGGATACGGATCAGATGGCCGTACCGAAACAGAAGACCTCGAAAGCACGCCGAGACAAGCGCCGAAGCCACGATGCACTACGCGCGCCTGCGACCAGCACCTGTCCGCAATGCGGAGCGCCGAAGGCGCCGCATCGCATATGCACAAGCTGCGGCTCCTACAAGGGCCGAACGATCATCGAAGTCGACGAAGAATAGTCGCCTAGGTGCTGGCGCTTCTTTTTCCGGGACAGGCCTCTCAGGAGGTCGGGATGGGTTTCGATGTCTTCGAGGCGTCGGCGGCCGCGCGCGCTGTTTTTCAGGAAGCGGACGAAGCGCTCGATATGAGCCTGTCGAAGCTCTGCTTCGAGGGTCCCGAAGAGGAGCTTCGTCGTACCGAGATCCAGCAGCCGGCGATTCTCACCACCAGCATCGCGCTTCTGCGCACGCTCGAAGAGACGCTCGGCAAGATCGATGCGGGCTATGTCGGTGGCCATAGTCTCGGCGAGTATTCCGCGTTGGTGGCGGCCGGCTCGCTGGGATTCGCCGATGCCGTTCGAACCGTTCATCTTCGAGGTCGGCTGATGCAGGCTGCAGTCGCCGACGGCTGCGGCGCGATGGCCGCGATCATCGGCGTAAAATCCGATGTCGTCGAGGCGGCTTGCAAGCACGCACATGAAGAGACCGGTCTGGTCGTGACACCCGCGAACTACAATTCGCCCGTGCAAATCGTCATCGCCGGGGACGCGGCGGCCGTCGAGATCGCCTGCGAGCAAGCGCGCACGCTCGGGGCCAAGAAGACGGTGCCCCTCGCGGTTTCCGCTCCGTTTCATTGCGCGTTGATGGAACCTGCGGCCGCCCAGCTCGCCGAGGCACTCGCCGAATTGCGATTCCGAGATGCGCGGCCACCCGTCATCACGAACGTCGAAGCGGAACCGAACGCGGAGGCCGCGAGAGTTCCGCAGCTGCTTCGAGAGCAGGTCACCGCGCCGGTTCGTTTTGCCGACATGATTGCCAGAATGAAATCGCTCGGAGTCGACGCCTACCTTGAAGTCGGTCCTGGCCGGGTTTTGTCGGGTCTGATCGCCCGCATTGAACGTCGCGCCCGCAGGGCAAATTTTTCATCGCTCGAGAGTCTCGACGAGGTTCGAGAATTCTTCGCGAGCGAAAACGAAACCGAAGCTGGACAGGGCGCAAACTGAGCGGATGGCCGGTTCGGCCGTCGCCCTACGGAGGGTACGGCGCTAGGCTACCCATCCATTCAAGGCCGCGTTCTGGGCTCGGGTGTGGAGGATCGAAAGCTATGTCTCTGGAAGCAAAGGTCACGGATCTCATCGTCGAACAGTTGGGCGTCTCGAAGGAAGAGGCCGTCATGAACGCATCTTTCATCGATGATCTGGGTGCCGATTCTCTGGACATCGTCGAGCTGGTGATGACCCTGGAAGAGACCTTCGATATTGAAATTCCGGACGATGATGCCGAGAAGATGCAGACGATCGCGGATGCGGTCGGATATCTCAAAGATCGCGTAGACGGATAGACTTTCGATCGTTATCGGAGGCGATCGTTATCGGAGCCGATCGTTATCCGAGGCCACCCCAATCGGAGGCCAACCCAGTCGACCCCAGCGAGGAGAATCCCGGGCGATGTCGCAAATGGAACCGAAATCCGTGACCCCGCATCTCGACCGCGTGGATCCAGTCGTGGCCGACTTCGTTCGTCGCGAAGGGCGCCGGCAGGGTCTGTCGATCGAGTTGATCGCCTCGGAGAATTTCGTCTCCGATGCCGTGCTCGAAGCGGTCGGTTCTGTACTGACGAACAAATATGCCGAGGGATATCCCGGTCGTCGCTATTACGGTGGCTGTGAGGAAGTCGACGAGGTCGAGAACCTCGCGATCGATCGCGCCAAAGAACTCTTCGGCGCCGAACACGCCAACGTGCAACCTCACTCGGGATCGCAGGCGAACGCCGCGGTCTACGAAGCGGTCCTTGAGCGCGGCGATACCGTGCTCGCAATGAACCTCGATCATGGCGGCCACCTCACCCACGGCAGTCCGGTCAACTTTTCGGGCAAGCACTTCAAGATCGTTCCCTACGGTGTTTCCGAGTCGGACGAATGCATCGACTATGACCAGGTCCGGTCGCTGGCCCTCGAGCATCGGCCCAAGATGATCCAATGTGGTGCGACCGCGTACTCCCGGACGATTGATTTCGACGCCTTCCAGCAGGTCGCGGACGAGGTGGGAGCCCTGCTTTTCGCGGACATCGCCCATATCGCGGGTCTGGTGGCATCGGGGGTTCATCCGACGCCGATCGGCAAGGCGCAGATTGTCACGACGACCACTCACAAGACGCTGCGTGGACCCCGAGGCGGGTTGATTCTCTGTGATGCGGATTGGGCGAAGAAGATCAACAGCGCCGTCTTTCCCGGGCTGCAGGGCGGTCCGCTGATGCATGTCATCGCCGGCAAGGCCGTCGCGTTGAAGGAGGCGCTCTCTCCCGATTTTCGCGCCTATTGCGAACAGATCGTGGCCAACGCGAAGGCGCTCGCGGGCAGCGTTCTCAGCAGGGATTTAAAGATCGTCTCCGGTGGCACGGACAATCATCTGTTTCTGCTTTCGTTGGTCGGTCGAGAAACCACGGGAAAGGCCGCGGAAATAGCGCTCGATCGCGCCGGGATCACGGCGAACAAGAACATGATTCCTTTCGATCCGCGCAAGCCGATGGTCACCTCCGGTGTGCGGATCGGAACTCCAGCGGTCACGACGCGCGGAATGCGTGAGGCGGAGATGATGCAGATTGGCGATCTGATGGCGCGTGTCCTCGAGAGCCCTGGCGATCTCGAAGCCCTCGACCAGATTCGCGACGAGGTCGCTGATCTCTGTCGCGAGTTCCCGCTCTATCCACAGCGCTGGAACGAAACGGACTGAGCGATGCAGTGCCCGTTCTGCGCAGATGAGGGCAATCGGGTCATCGACTCGAGGCTGGCTCGAGATGGTTCCGAGATTCGACGTCGACGCGAGTGCGACGAATGCGGTCGGCGTTTCACAACACGCGAACGGGTCGAAGAAACTCTGCCTCGAATCATCAAGCGTGACGAACGCCGAGAGGAGTACGATCGCAACAAACTCTTGCGCGGCGTCGAGCATGCTTGTGTGAAGAGGCCGGTTTCCGCCGAAGCGATCGGACAGTTGATCGATCGTGTCGAGCGCGAGCTACAGGAATCTGGAGAGCGGGAAGTCACCAGCGATCACATTGGTCGTCGCGCGCTCGAGGAGTTGTCCGAGATCGATGTACTCGCCGCCGTTCGTTTCGCCTCCGTCTTCCAGGATTTCAGTAGCCCGGCGGACTATGAGGCGTTCTTCCAGGAGTTGTCCGCGGGCGGACACGGGACCGATAGCGATTCCGGTGACGGGCCGGTGAGGTCTCTCGGCATTCGCGGATGAGTGTGCGCGACGAGCGAGACGACAAGATGATGCGCGTTGCGCTGCGCGCGGCTGCGCGCGGTGACGGACGTAGTTATCCCAATCCCAGCGTCGGAGCCGTAGTCTTTCGTGGCGACCGGGTCCTCGGTCGCGGGACGACGCGGCCTCAACCGGCGGGCGCCCATGCTGAAATCGTTGCGATGGCGGCGGCGGGCCGAAAATTTGGCGCACGTGCTCTTCGCGGTGCCTCGCTCGCCGTTACTCTCGAACCCTGCAATTTCAAAGGTCGGACCGGCGCTTGCACAGAAGCGATTCTCGAATCGGGCATTGTCCGTGTCGTCGTGGGCTGTCGGGATCCGTATTCTCGGGTTCGCGGACGCGGGATCCAAAGGCTTCGCCGTCGCGGGATCGAAGTGACGACGTTGGTTCTCGAGTCCGATTGTCGCTATCAACATCGGGGTTTCATCTCGGTTTGTGAACGCGGGCGACCCTATGTCACGCTCAAGATGGCAACGACACTCGATGGTCGGATCGCGCTCGCCGACGGTCAATCGCGCTGGATCACCAATACGCGCTCGCGCGAACTCGTCCATCGCTTGCGCGACCGCAGCGATGCCGTGATGGTCGGCTCCGAGACCGCTCTCGCCGATGATCCGATTCTGGACGTGCGTCGCGGTGGTCGTACCCGCCGCACACCGGTTCGGATCTTGTTGGACGGAAAGCTGCGAGTGCCGACCGAGGCCAGGCTCTATGACTGTGATGAGGATGCGGAGACCTGGGTGATCTGTCGCGCTCGCGCGCGTGGAATTCGACGTGCGCGTGCATCGGCGACCCGTGTGCTCGAGATTTCCTCGACCCCGAACGGGTTCGTCGATCTGGCCCTTGCGTTTCGCCGCCTGGCGAGCGAAGGGCTGACCACGGTATTGGTCGAAGGCGGTGGGCGGCTGGCCGCCGCGCTCTTGCGGGCGAATCTCGTCGACGAGGTACACTGGATGCTGGCACCGAAGATGATCGGGGATGATGGACGGGCGGCCCTGGGTCCGCTCGAACTCGCGCGGCTCTCGGATGCGTTCACGATCGACCCGTTGACGGTCACGCGACGCGGCGAGGATCTTCATCTTCACGGACCGCTATTGCGGAAACCCGGTCGGGGTAGCCGGGTAGGGTAGAAGGGGGAGGAGGTCGTTCATGAAAGTCCTGAATCCGTCCCTCGACGCGGGCGGGCTACGCATTGCGCTCGTCGTATCGCGCTTCAACCATCTGATCTCCGTGCGATTGATCGATGGCGCGCGCGAGGAGCTGCTCGCTCACGGTCTCGATCCGAGTGATCTGACGCTGATCTGGGTTCCCGGTGCCTTCGAGATTCCACTGGCCGCGCGCCAACTGGCAAAGACCGGCCGCTTCGATGCAATCGTCACGCTAGGCTCCGTGATCCGAGGTGGGACACCGCATTTCGAATACGTCTGTCGCGGCGTGACGGACGGTGTGCGGGAGGTCATGTCCGAAACCGGCGTGCCCATAGGCTTCGGCGTGTTGACGACCGACGATATCGATCAGGCGCTGGCGCGCGCCGGCGGCAGCGACGGCAACAAGGGCGGTGAAGTGGCGCTGGCGGCCGTCGAAATGGCATGTCTGCGTCGCGAGCTCAGCGTTGGGGCGAGCGCGTCGTGAGCGAGCCGAAGGAAGGCGCGGGACCCACTGATCCGTCTCGGGCGAAAAGCGATGCCGCGGAGGCCGGGGGCGTGAGTGCGGATGCATACGGCGTGACGGAAGATCGTGAAGGGGGTCGTCATCGGGGTCGGGAGGTCGCGCTGCAAGTACTCTATGCGATCGACCTCGCCACCGATCATGAGGGACCGCCGCGAGAGCTACAGGATCAGATCTTTCGACGGGTCGCAGACAATTTCGATGTGCCGCGAACGGCTGAGAAATTCGCAAGGGAATTGGTTGTCGGCGTCATCCGCCAGATCGAAGCGCTCGACGAAATTCTTGGCCTTCATGCTCGCAATTGGCGGGTGTCTCGAATGGCGGCAGTGGATCGCAATGTCTTGCGACTGGCGGTATTCGAACTGAGGGATTCCGAGCTTCCCGTCGCCATCGTAATCGACGAGGCGATCGATCTGGCCAGACGATTCGGCAGCGATGCGTCCCCGTCCTTCGTGAACGGCGTTCTCGATGCGGCGGCACGCGAGGTTCGAGCGGCATGAGCGCGTCGATCGACGTCGCGCTGACCACTCGGCCGCTCGAGCGGGCAGGAGGGGACGTCGCGGTGGTCGGCTTCTTCGTCGATGAGCGCCCGCTGCGTGGCGGTGCCGCACGCGCCGATTGGCGGCTCTGTGGAGGCCTGTCCAAGAGAATCGAGTGTGGCGACTTGTCTGGAAAGAGCGGAGAGGCGCTCTTGATTGGATGCGGTCGCGCGTTGGCGGCACCCCGTCTGCTCTTGCTTGGTCTAGGGGATCGAAAGGCCTTCGACCAGGTTCGGGTGAGCGACGAGATTCGTCATGCGATGCAGCGCTGCTCCGAATTGGGATGTTCACGCGTCGCACTGTCGCCATTGGGAATCGCCGCCGATGATATTCCGCGACATGCTGGGGCGATGATCGCCGGAATTCGCGATGCCTGGCAGGTCTCGACGCGCCCCATGACCCTCGAAATCTGTGTTGCGCTCGGGGAAATCGCTGCCGTGCAGCGCGCCTTCGAGCACGCTCGCGAGGCGGCCAGCGCCTCCGAAGTGACGATTCGGCTGCTGGAGCGCGCGACGCGCCCGCGCTGACATCCTTCCCCGACCTAGCCCCGACCTAGCCCCGACCTCCGAATTGCCTCGCGAATCGTGGAGACGAGAAGTTTCCCGAGGGAATACGACGAGCGTGCTTCTCAGGTGTCTTGCCCCTGCTTGTCCGGGTCAAGTCCCGGCCCGCCAAGCCGATCCATGAAAGCGCGCGACTGGTTCACGTTCCAGTCTGCGCCGCTATGAGCGCGTCCGGCCGCAGGGTCGGTTCGCAGGGGGCATAATGAGCCTGGTCGGAAATCTCGAGGACTTGAGCCTTGGCGACATCATGCAGATCATCAGTCTGTCGCAAAAATCCGGCGTGCTCGCTCTCAAAGGCGAGGAGGGCGCGGGGCGGATCGTATTTCGATCGGGCCTGGTCCATGCGGCCTGCCTCGAAGGACACACGGCCGATCTTCGTGGTCTCCTGCTGTCGAGCCATTCGATCGATGCGGCGACCTTCGATGCATTTGCCGCACATGCCGCCAAGACGAAGGTCTCACTCGTCGAGGTGCTGGTCGCGAAGAGCAGTCTGACCAGCGAGACGATCGACGGTCTACTTCGCGCATCCGTTGAATCATCGATTCTCGAGATGTTCTCGTGGCCGACCGGCGACTTCAGTTTCGATGTTCGGACCCAGCTCGATCGCGATGATCCACAGCTCATCCTTTCCGTCGGAATCAACGCGCAGTACCTGGCCATGGAGGCCACGCGTATCGGCGATGAACGGTCCCGGGACGAGGCGGCCGCAACGAGGGCCTTCGCAATCGATACGGCAAGCGAGATGGACCGGTCCGCGAAATCCGAGCCGTCGGCCCAGCCCACGGGCCCATCGCAGCCGTCAGCCGAACCCGAGGAATTCGAGTTTGTCCGCGAGATTCCCGAAGTGGGCGGCGACGTTCCAGTCCCGTCAGCGCTGCCCCATGATCAGTCGTCCGCGGCGGATGTGCTCGTCGCCACCGTTCTGTCCAGCGAAGACGCTTCGGAAATCCCCTTCGCCGTCACGATCGAGGCGGAGACTGCGGAGAGCCACGTCGATGTTGCGAAGGCCATCGACAGCACGCCGCCAAGCGCGCCCGCGACGGCTCCGTCCAGAGGGGTCGCGGAATCACGCCGAGTTCCCCTCGTGCTGATCGATTCTGATGTGGACGCCCTCGATTGGGCCAAAGGGGCGCTTCGCCAGGAATTCTCTCGAATTCATACGTTCCAACAAGCGGAACAAGGTCTGGCTCGGATACGGCAATACCTCATTCGCGGCGAGTTTCCGGTTGTCTTGATCGCAACGGACATGCGAATCGATCCGCTTTCTGGAATTCACGGGCTGTCGGATTTCGTTTCGCGGCTGAAGGCGCAGGCGGCGAAGCTCGTGGTACTCGGCCTCGAAGAAAACCAAGACCCCACGGTGACGCGCCCGGCGATCGCGCGGGCTTTCGATGCCGTGTTCTCGCGACCCACCGGACATTCACTTCGGTCGGACGACGGGGACTCGGGCGCGGAGGCGGCTGTGAGACTGGCAGAGGCGATTCGTGCGAGAGTCGTTGCGGGGACGGAAAGCCCTGTCGCCAAGCCGGTTCGAACCCCTGAGCCCGCGGCCAACGCGATCCGACATCTGCGAGACGCCACGGCGAAACTCCAGGAAGCGTCCTCGCGCGGTGAGATTCTTCCCGTCGTGCTGGACTTCGCGTCGGAGATCTTTGCGAGAGTGGCGATCTTGATCGTTCGCGAAGAACAGGTTTTTGCGATTGCCGGTCGGGGAATCGATGCCCTCGAAGTCGACCCGCTGGACTCCTTACCGGTCTCGTTGCAGACCCTCAACTTGGGTTGGATCCGGCAGGTTCTGGAGTCGCGGGGACCCGTCGAAGGTCCGCCGACCACCGATGCGGATCGAGACTTGCTGGCGCGCTTCGGGGGAGTCGTTCCGGTCTCCGCCTACCTTGGACCGATCGAGAGTGCTGGATCGACGGTCGCGATGCTCTACTGCGATCAGGGGTCCGCTGGCAGCGGAATTCCGGATACCAGCGGACTCGAAGTCGTGCTCCAGCACGCCGGCCTCGCGCTGGATCGAGCCGCCCTCGAGCGGGCTCTCTGGGAAGTCGACTCCGAGACGCGCTGAGCGTCTTCTCCCTCGCACAGAGGCCACGAGTTTTCTCTGGATTGGTCAGAATCCCCACGATTGGGCCCGATCGGATCGCTTCGGGGCGGGGTGTCTGGCTCAAGACTGCCCCTGCTTTGCCGATAAATGAGGGCGAATCCCGCAAGCGCATCTAGGCGTCTGGAGACCATCTTGCAGCGCATCCTAATCGTAGAAGACTCCGCGACAATGAGATCCCTGCTCGCGTCGAGCCTCGAGGAATTGGAGGTTCCGGTCAAGATCGTCGAGGCCGAGAGTGGCTTCGAGGCTCTTCGCTTTCTGCCCCGAGAAGACTTCGATCTCGTCGTGACCGACATCAACATGCCGGACATCAACGGTCTCGAGCTCGTCTCTTTCATCCGGCAGAACAAGAAATACGTCGACATCCCACTGGTCATCGTTTCTACGGAAGGCTCCGAGCGAGATCGCGATAAGGGTCTCCAGCTCGGTGCGGATGCCTACATGGTCAAACCCTTCGATCCTGACATGCTCCGCCAGGTGGTGATCGACCTCCTCGCTGGGCGACGCGAAGAGCGTTAATTCATCATGGCCGCCAAGAAGTCAAGCGCAAAGCGCAAGGCGAAGGGTGCCGGTGCCGCCAAGGCGACCAAGACCAAAGCCAAGAAGGACAACCGCGAGTTCGTGGCGGAAGCAGAGGAAATCCTCGAGGCAATGTTCCAGGATTTGAGTGATCTCGAGGAGCAGCGACACGGCTCCGGTGAAGTCGATCCGGACCTCGTGAATCGCATCTTTCGATCGGCGCATTCACTGAAGGGACTCGCCGGAATGTTCGGCCTCGATGCGATCGGCGAGCTCTCTCATCGACTGGAAGATATTCTGGATGGGCTCCGGCTTGGCCGGATTTCGTTCGACTCGCCCGTCATCGGACTGCTCGACGAGGGCGTGGGGTTGGTCGCGACGCTGATGACGAAGCTCAAGGAAGGCGATTCATCGCACGATGCAGACGTGCAAGCGGCGCACGCATTCATCGTACAGCTCGAAGCCGCGATCGAGGCACCGAAAACTTCGGCCTCCGATGAATTCGAGGGTCTCGATATCGACTCCTCCCTGCTGCGGGCTTTGACGGAGTACGAAGAGCATCGACTGCGAGAGAATATCCGCCGCGGTCGACATATCGCGCTGGTCGATTCGACTTTCGAGATCGCTGCCTTCGAAGAGGGTCTTTCCGAGCTCTCGAGTGCGGTTCGAGAGGTCGGCGAAGTCGTATCGACGCTGCCATCTCCCGGTGATGCACCGGAGAGCCAGATTCGTTTTTCGCTCCTGGTGGTGACGGATATCGATTCGGACCGACTTCGCGAACGTCTCGACTATCCGGATACCCACGTTCGATCGGCCCTGTCGACCGACCCGGCTGCGGGTTCGTCGAAGCTGGATCGGGAGACCGGAACGGACGAGGGTGGGGGGCAGCGGACCGGAACCAGTGAGTCACGAGACGCGCAGGCCGGCGACGAGGCTCGACGGGATCTCGCGTCCTCCGCATCGTCAGTCCGGACCGAAGCTCCCGAGATTGATTCTCTCCGCTCGATCAGCGATACGGTTCGAGTCGATATTCGAAAGCTCGATGAACTGATGAACCTGGTTGGGGAACTCGTGATTTCGCGAAATGCCATCACTGGCATCGCGAACCAACTCGCGGGAGAGTCGCAGACCGCTCGAATCGGCGTGGAGCTCACGAAGGCGAGCAAGAGTCTCGATCGCAAATTGAAAGAACTTCAATCCGGCGTGCTCGATGTGCGAATGGTGCCACTGCGTCAGATCTTCGAAAAACTCTCTCGAGTCGTGCGGCGTTTGCGTCGTGATCTCGGCAAGGAGGTCGGACTGGAGTTCGTTGGAGGCGATACCGAACTCGACAAGTTGATCGTGGAGCCAGCGTCATGAGCGGTGTCGACCTTTCTGCAGAGGCCGGCCGAACTCTCGAAGAGATTACGGTTGCATCCCGAGAGAGCGGGAACCGAATCAGCGAGATCGTTGCTTCGGTGCGTGAGCAGACGAAGGCGGCATCTCACGTCGCGTCGTTGATGGAGCGCGTCCGGGAGTCGGCCGAGGAAATCGGCTCTGCGGGAAACGAGCAGGGGAAGGGTCACGACGTCGTATACGAGTCGGCTCACACCATGCGCGAAGCCGCCCAGCAGGTTCGTCGCACGACCGAAGATCAGGCTCGAGAATTCGGGCGGATCCGAGAGAACATCGACGGCATGCGTGAGGCGGTCGAACGTATCGCCGGTTCACTCAGCGAGCAGACGGGTGCTTGTTGTCAAGTCAACGAATTCCTGGACGAGGTTTCGCGGCGAGCGATTACCAATGAAGATGCTGCAGAGAGAATGAGAGTGGCGACTCGCGAGTTGGTCGCGCAGTCCGAAGCTCTCCGAGAGGAGTCCGAACGCTTCCGTGTTTGATGCGTTCGATGAGTCGCCGAGTCGATCGACTCGACTGTTGGGGGAAGTACGATGGTTGTTGGATGTCCGAAATGTAGTGCCAGGTACCGCGTGGACCCGGACCGGATCGGCCCGGACGGAGCCAAGCTTCGCTGCACGAAATGCTCCGCCGTATTCCTGGTTCGCACGTCGAAGGCGCCGGCCGCACCGCCGCCCGATGTCGACTCGGAACGACTCGTTCTGATCGCCGATCCCGATCAAAATCGAGGCAAGGCAACCGTGGAGGCTGTTCGGAGTTGGGGCCTCGACGCGGTCCTGGTACACGACGGTGTCGAAGCGATGCTGGCGATTCAAAGGCTCTTGCCAAAGGCGATCGTGCTCGATGCTGCGTTGCCGAAAATGTTCGGATTCCAGGTCTGTGAAGTCGTCAAGCGCAACGAGAGTCTTCGAGAGACCACGGTCGTTCTGGTCAGCGCAATTCATCATCAAGAGCGCTACCGGCGGGATCCGTCGGAACTCTATGGTGCCGATGTCTACCTCGAGGGCCCGGATCTACCGGGTGGCCTGATGTCGCTCCTGCGCGATGCCGGATTGCCGATGAACGTCTCGGAAGCCGATTCGACCCAATCCCCTGTCGCCGCAGACCGGCAGCCCATCGAGCCGCCAGCGCCGGTCATCGCCACGCCCACGCCGACCGCGACGCCGGCTCCAGACCCCAACGATTCGACGCTACCCAATATCCGAGCCGTCGCAGAGCCAACGCAGCCCGAGATCGCGCAACCCCCGGTCGCACCGGCGGAGCCGCCGCCCCCTCAGCCACCTGCGCCTCCCGCGGTCGACGAAGATCCCGAGCGCACCGCCGAGCGTGAACGCGCGCATCGGCTGGCGAGGATCGCGGTTTCGGAAATGGCCCTCTACCAACCTGAGAAATTCGATCAAGCCAGTCGCGACGGTGTGCTCGAGCAGACCATGGATCTCGAAATCCAGGAAGCCCGGGCGCTCTTGCGTCAGCGGATCGGCGACGAAGTTCGCGCGGAAGCCGACTTCATCATTGACGAACTTCATCGGGTGGCGAAAGAGCGAGGCACGCAAGGGTGAGTTCCACCGTGACACAGGCGCAGCGCGCATCGATTCTCGAGGCCCTCTCGAGCGCCGATGAGGAAGTACGGCGGCTCGCCGTCGAGCAGCTGCTCGTGCTTCCGATCTCCGAGGCCGCCGATCAACTCTTCGAGTGTCTCGGGGACACCGGGTGGCGCGTTCGAAAGGCCGCTGTCCAACGACTCGTCGCTTGTGGTGGGCAGGCGCCCGTTCAGGAGATGCTCGTCGCTTCTCTCGCCGACGGAGAGAATCCGGGCCGGCGCAATTCGGCCTTCGAAGCCCTCGTCGGCTGCGGCCCGCGAGCGACCGCCAGGCTCGTCGACGAGATGTCGACAGACGACGCCGATGTTCGAAAGCTGGTCATCGCCGCGCTTGCCGCGATCGGAGATCCGACGGCTCGTCGTCCGCTGGTGGAGGCGCTCGACGATCACGATCCCAATATCCGCGCGGCTGCCGTCGAGGCTCTCGGCGTGTTGGGTGGGAGTCAGGAAATCGACCGATTGATCGAAGTGGCTTCCCGGCGTGAAGAAGAGGTTCTGGTCAGACTTTCGGCGCTGCGTTCGTTGTCGCGAATGGAAGCGGGCGTGGGCGTTTCCCGATTGACGAGTGCGCTCGATGAATCCCTGCTGCGGCCGGCCGTCTATGAGCTGCTGGGCCACTCCGTCGATCCGGCAGCGCACGAGACCTTGCTCAAGGGGTTGTCGGCGACGGGTCGGTCGAGTCGCGAAGGCGCGATGGCGGCGCTCCTGCGGTGTCTCGGGCGTCTGGACGGACAGGATGCGGATTCGCTGCGCTCGAGACTTCGAGATGCGGCGAGAGCCAGCGACGAGTTCGTCGAGCGTTGCTGCGAAAGACTTCCACTGTCTGATCTCGGGCAATTGATGGTGCTCGTTCAATTTCTGGGCTTGCTCGAAGATCCAGCCGTCGTTCTGCCCATTCTCGAGACCGGTCGCGACGAAGCAATCGCCGAATTGGCGGACGCGACGCTCGAAACGATGGGTGAAATCGTTCCGACAGCGGTCGCTCCCGCCTGGGACGATCTCGCCGACGATTTGAAGGAGCGCGCCTGCTCGATTCTCGGGAGGATCGGGGGCGAAACGGCGGAGCGATTGTTGGCGGATTGCCTGGATGCCCACGATGCTCCGCTTCGCTGTCGCGCGGCGACCGCGCTCGCGGAGGGTGGTTTCTTCGATCGCGTTCCCGATCTGGTGCGCCGCCTGGAATCCGCTGCAAGGAAACACGAACTCGATTCCGGCGACGAAGTTTCGGTGATCGTGGCGGCGATCGTTTGTCTGGCGGAGCGGCCGGAGGCGACTCAGGCCGGCATCGACGTCCAATTGATCGAGGTCTTGTCGAGTCGGCTGGGTGGCGCACCGGAGCCGGTGCGCTTGGCGATCGCACAGGTGCTGGCTCGGCTCGGGCGACCACAAGATCAAGATGTCATCAGCTACCTGCTCAAGGACGAGTCACCGGCGGTCCGCCGCGCAGCGGTCGGAGCGCTCTCGAGATTCGACCTGGAAAGTTCCGTGGACGCGCTCCGTCTCGCTCTGGCCGACGAGGCGACCGTCGTTCGTACCGAAGCCGCCAAGGTCATCGGTGAATCAGGTCGTGTCGAAGCCGTCGACGAACTTCGACGACTGACGCTCGACGATGATCCAAAAGTGGTTGCGGTCGCGGTGCGTTCGCTCGGGCGACTCTACGACGATTCGATTCCGGACATGGAGGAGATCTATGAACTCGTCGGCCTAGCGCTCGAGGCGAGCCCAATCGTTGCGCTCGCAGGCTTTGACGCGCTTCGGGAAATGGGTGGGGAACGCGCCGGTGCTCTGGCGCGTTCCGCGCTGTCGCGAACGGAAGCAGACCTCGTTCGTGCCGCGGTGGCTTGTCTCGGCGAGCACGCGGTCGAGAGCGATCTGCTCGAGATCATCCCGTTCGTGGGCCACCAAGATTGGTCGGTTCGCGCCGAGATTGCGGAAGTGTTGTCCAACCGCGGGACCCGCAAGGGCCTTCCGGCATTACTTCGCCGACTCGAAGTGGAAGACGACGCATTCGTTCGACAGGTCGTTCTTCGCGCGATCGGGCGGTTGGAGGAGTAATGTCACGCATGAAATCGGGCGAGCGCGACGAATTGAACCTCACGGACACGGAGTTCCGGCTCTTTACGGATTATCTGCGAGGGCGCTGCGGTCTTCATTTCGACGAGGAGACTCGGTATCTGGTCGAGAAGCGTCTTTCTCGTCGGATCCGCGACGCCGAGTTTGGATCCTTCTCGTCGTATTTCTATCAGCTTCGCCACGGTGCGGCTGCCGAAGAAGAGTTTTCCGCGATCGTGGATCTGTTCACCACGAACGAAACCTATTTCTTTCGGGAACAGTCACAACTCACTGCCCTGGTTGAAGAAATCATTCCAGAAATGTTGTCGAGACAATTCGCGACGATGCGGCCGATCTCGATCTGGTCAGCCGGCTGTTCGAGCGGCGAGGAGCCCTTTTCGATCGTGATGTCGGCTCTGGAGGCTGGCTTGACGCCGGGACGCGAATTTCGAGTCTACGCATCCGATATTTCGAAGTCGGTTCTCAGTCGTGCGCGCCGCGGAATCTATCGGGAGGCGTCGTTTCGCGAGACGAACGAGACACTTCGCCAGCGCTATTTCGCGAAAAAGGACGGCCTGACTCGAATTGCGGATAGCGTCAAACGCCATGTGGATTTTGTACACATGAATTTGCTCGATGAGTCGAAAGTATCTCTGCTCGGAACGATGGACGTCATTCTCTGCCGCAACGTCATCATCTACTTCGATCTCGAAACCAAGAAGCGAGTCATGAAGACCTTTCACCGGAAGCTTGCGCCCGGTGCTTATCTTCTGCTGGGCAATTCCGAATCGCTGATCAACGTCACCTCCGATTTCGAGCTGAAGCATCTGCGTAGCGATCTCGTCTATCGCCGACCGGTACCCGGCGAGGAACGCGAGGATTCCTGGCATTCACTTGCCCGCAAGGGCGTCGCCGAGGGCGAGAGGTCGACGACTGAATGACGAAGCGACTCGATTTGATCAAGGTCCTCGTGATTGACGATTCGGCCTTCTCGCGCCAGACGATCACGCGAATGCTCGAAACTTCTCCTCTGGTCGAAGTCGTTGGAGTGGCGCGCGATGGCGAAGATGCCCTTCGGAAGACTCTCGAATTGAAGCCCGACCTGATTACCCTCGATCTCGAGATGCCTCGCATGAACGGGTTTACGTTTCTCCGAATCGTGATGGCAAAACGGCCGACACCCGTGATCGTGATCAGTGGACGAGCGGAGGAAGAAGAGGTCTTCAAGGCGCTCGATCTTGGCGCGGTTGATTTCATCGCCAAGCCGACTGCGACCAGCACTCTCGAACTTCGGTCGATCGAAGAAGGTCTGATCCGCAAGGTCCACGCGATGAGAGAACTTCGAATCGACAAGGTCGCCGAACGAATTCAGACGACACCTCCGATCTTGACGGAGGCCGCTCGGCCCGACAAGGAAATCGCATCTGTCGTGGTGATCGGGTCGTCCACGGGCGGGCCCCCGGCACTGGTTCAGATTCTCGGCGCCTTTACGGTCGCGCCTCCTTGTACTTTTGTGGTGTCACAGCACATGCCCGCCGGGTTCACCCGGGGTTTCGCAGAGCGTCTGGACCGGATGACACCGCTTAGTGTGAGAGAGGCACAGGGCGGCGAAACACTCGAACCCGGCTCGGTACTGATTGCACCGGGCGGCAAGCATCTGGAACTCGAAACGGTCGGCTCTCGCATACTGACCCGGGTCGTGAGCGAGCCGGAGCCTGGGAGATTTACGCCTTCCGTTGATCGACTCTTCACATCCGCCGCAAAGCAGTTGGGCGAGAACCTTCTCGCGATCGTCCTCACAGGAATGGGAGACGACGGAAGAGAAGGTGCCTGTCAAGTCAAGGAAGCCGGAGGACGAGTGATTGCAGAGTCCGAAGATACAGCCGTGATCTACGGCATGCCCAAGCAGGTCGTATTGGCGGGGGCGGCGGACGAAGTCCTGCCACTTCAGAAAATTCCGGCGGCGATTCAATACGGGATCGGCCGCAACCGAGCCCGGGCTTCGAGAGCCAGAGGTCATTGATGGGCGAAGCGAATAACAGCAATAGAGACGAGCGGGGCGAAGCCGTCCTCGCGATTTTTCAACGCGGGGCGGAGTTCTCGAAGCAGCTGATCGATGAGAATTCGCGGCTGCGGCGTGAGCTAGGCGAGGTGCAGGTTCGCCATCGCCATGCGGCGCAGAGCGACGATGAATGGAGCAAGCTTCGCCAGGAGTTGACCTCGAAGATCGAGGAGCTCGAGGACCAGAACCTCTCGATGCTTGAGCAACTGCGATCGATCGAAGGTGAAAATCACCAATTTGCCGAGCGTTACGTCGAGGTAGAAGAAGAGAATAACAACCTCGCGAATCTCTATGTCGCGAGCTACCAGCTTCATTCGACGCTCGATTCGAGTGAGGTCGTCAAGGTCATCCTCGAAATCGTGATCAACCTGATTGGGGCAGAGATCTTTTGCGTCTACGTATGCGAAGAGGGAAGTGACGTCCTGACTCCGGTTGCTGCGGAAGGGGATCGGATTGCCGATTGTCCGACGCTCACGGTGGGAGAGGGGTTCGTCGGTCGCAGCGTTGCTTCAGGGGAAGTCGAGATCGGAAATCCTGCAGAAGCGGGTCGTCTGCCGAGCGAGGGTGGCGAGCCGGTCGTTTCGATTCCTCTGCGAGTGGATGATCAAGCCGTCGGAGCGATCGCCATCTATCGGCTTCTCCAGCAGAAGGATGGATTTTCTCCGCTCGACAACGAGCTCTTTATGCTGCTTGCGGGGCATGCTGCGACCGCAATTTTTGCCTCGCGACTCTATGGACAGTCCGAGCGGAAATTGACAACGATTCAGGGATTCATCGACCTGTTGACGAATTAGGTTCCG
>CAWLAJ010000015.1:0-33055 GCA_963854795.1 Deltaproteobacteria bacterium UBA4427
GCAATTTCCATGCCGAGCCGAGATTTTCGGTCAGACTCGACAGGAGCCTGCACGTGCCCAGTGCATGGGCCGTCCGCCTCTCCGACCGCCGCTCTTATCGACATCGGCTGCTGATTCTCGTGGCGCTGGCGCGGCGCGGAGTCATTGGAGCCACCACCAGAGAGTCGCGATTTCGATCGCAAATAGAATTCCGGCCGCCGCCTTCCAGAACCGAACTGGATCGCGCTCGATCAGTGGACGATGCCCATTGGCCAGGAAGCGGGCATTGGGATGTCGCAGGTCGTAGATGAATTCCGAAAGGGTTTCGTAGCGACGCGTCACCGAAACGGAGACCGCCTTGCGAAGCGCGCCGTCGACCCAGATCGGAATCATCGGATTATGGTGATAGCTCGGCACGTACTCGAGGTTTCTGAAATCGAGGGGCCCTCGGCAAGCCTCGATGGCTTCGCCGTAGGGAAGATGTCCGGTAAGCAACTCATAAGCGACGGTACCCAGCGAGAAGAGTTCCGAGCGCGTTCCCGCTGTCTCTCCCCAGCGCGACTCGGGGGCCGAGTACGATGCGGTTCCCAGCGCGGCGTCACGGGTAATCGGAGCGGCGATTTCTTGAATTCCGGCCACCCAGCATGAACCAAAGTCGATGATCTGAACTCGCCCGTCGCCGTCGACGATGACGTTGTCCGGTTTCAAGTCCTGATGAATCATTTCACGTCGTTCGAACGCCCGCAGCCCCGTTGCAATCTGCCCAACGAGGTTCACGACATCTCGGATGTCGGCATCCGGATGCTCTTCTCTCCAACGTGAGAGTGTGATCCCATCAATGTATTCGGTCAGGTAATAGAGGAACGAGGGCCGCCGCGGGTTATCGATCACGCGAACAACGGCGTGACTCTGGACCCGCCGACCGATCCATGGCTCCATGACGAATCGTTCGATATAGGCCGGATCGTCCTCGAAGTTCACGGACGGCGTTTTCATGACATATTTGTGCCCGCTCTCTTCGTCGACCACGACGTAGATCTGGCTTCGTGGACTGGCATGAATTTCTCGTTCGATTCGGAATCCATCGAGCCGCATTCCGGGCTCGAGCAGCGGTGGAAAGGGCAGCTCGGTCAACTGGCGGACGACTTCATCGCGATTCGCAGATTCGACCGCATCGATGCGAATCAGCTGGCAAGTCAGGTTGTCATCACTTCCAGCCTGTTTGGCGTCCGCAATGATCCGCAGACAGACCTTTTCGAACGGATCGTCCGACGCGAGTCCTTCGTGCAGCGCATCACGAATCCTTTCCAGTGAGAGCCAATCATGGACTCCGTCGGTCGACAAAAAGAAGGAATCACCGACGCGCACTTCGACTTCCTGATAGTCGACCTCCAGGTCTGGATCCATTCCCATCGCGCGTGTGAGGAATCGATCGCGATCGTTGATCTGGGTTGCGTGGTCGCGGGTCAGCTGCTCCAGTTCGCCATTTCGAAGGCGGTGGATCCGCGAGTCGCCGACGTGGAAGAGATGCGCGGTTCTCGACTTGATCACCAAAGCCGAAAACGTGCTCAAATAGCCTCGGTGAGCGTCATGCGTTCCGTGAGACTTCGCGTAGAGCCAGCGATTCATCGCCGTCAGAACGACCTTCGCCGCGTGCTTCACCGTCCACGAATCGGGCGTCGCATAGTAGTCGGAAAGAAAGCTCTGCACGCAGACCTCGGCCGCTTCCCGGCCTGCCGCGGCACTGCTCACGCCGTCCGCGATGACCGCCGCGACGCCCTTCATCGTTCGCGAGGAACCCCGAGCGAGACGTAGGCCCATACAGTCCTCGTTCGCGGCTCGCAAGCCGGCATCCGAAGCTTGAGCCGCCGTGAGATCGAGTCGTCCATCCAGATGTATCGGCCCGGACTCCACATCAGAAGAACGTGAATTCGCCCGGGTCGGTTCTTTCGTTTCGACCTGCACGACGCGAATCGGCACGACGGATCGTCCGGCACTCGCCTTCGAGTCAAGCGATTTCGATGAGTTCGACGGAACCATCTTCGCGTACCTCCGATAGATGACCACGGGGCTCGTCCAGGTAGAAGAGCGTCCCGAATACAAGTGCGGCACTCGAACCAATGACGAGGAAGAACGTGGTGTAATCGACGAACGTCAATAAGGTCAGAAAGAGCACGGCGCCAACATTTCCGTAGGCACCCGTCATTCCCGCGATCTGACCGGTCATGCGGCGTTGCACCAACGGTACGACCGCGAAGACCGCACCCGATCCAGCTTGAACGAAGCAAGAGCAGGTCATGATGGCGAAGACCACCATCGGGATCGGCCAGCTCTGATCGATCTGTCCCAGACAGAAATACCCAGCACACACGCCGAGGAAGAGGAATTGGAGCGTCGTCCTCCGGCCGAAGCGATCCGACAGCCAGCCTCCGCTGGGTCGCGAAACGAGATTCATGAATGCGAACGCAGAACCGAACATGCCGGCCATCACCGGATCGAGTCCCTCGAATACGTCGAGAAAAAAGAGTGGAAGCATCGAGACGACCGCAAGTTCAGAGCCGAAGGTCACGGCGTAAGCGACGCTCAATATCGATACCTGTTTGAATTTGTACCGGTAGATTGCAGGAACGCCTTCCCGCAGCATTTCTCGATTCACTCGACGGATTTGAACGACCTGGAAAACGAATAGTCCACCAAGCCCGAGGCAGATTGCGATCTCGACTGGCAGCGACAGCAACGCGATCCCTTCGGACGACAGCTTCCACGCCAGGGCACCCAGTGAGAGAAAGAGCGGAACGTTCATTCCGATGTAGAAGTAGTAGTCGCGTCGGGAAGTCACTTCGAGCCCACCGCTCCTCCTCGGCTTGAAATAGGTCGATCCCTTGGGCGTGTTCCGAACGTTTCGATAGAAAATCGGTGCGTAGACCAGCGCGATCACGCCGGTGAGTCCGATCGCATAGCGCCAACCGTCAGGCCCACCGAGAAATGCCGCAATCGTCGGAAGGGACAATGCCGCGGCCGCCGATCCGAAATTTCCCCACCCGCCGTAGATGCCTTCCGCAAGACCGATATCGCGCGAGGGGAACCATTCGCTGACGAGCCGAATTCCGATGACGAATCCCGCACCCACGAAGCCCAGCGCGAAACGGGCGAAGGCGAGCTGCGGAAATGTCTGGGCGGACGCGACGGCGAAACACAAGATCGAGCTCGCCACCAGGAGGCTGGTATAGATCGCGCGGGGGCCGAACCGATCGATCAGGATGCCGATGAGGATCCGAGCGGGAATCGTGAGCGCGACATTCAGGATCAACAATGCCTTCAGCTGTTGATCCGAAAGTCCAAGAGACTCTCGGATGTACGCGAGAAGAGGCGCATGGTTGAACCAGATCACGAACGTGAGAAAGAACGCGAACCACGCGAAATGCAGTGTGCGGATCTTTTCATCACGAGGATTCAGCAGGTTGAAATTACTTGTCGACATCGGCCGCGGTGCTGTCATCGACGGTGAGGGATCCGGGGGCGTGCGTGGCCGACAGAGCTTCGATCCGAACGGCACAGGACTTGTAGGAGGGCTGACGTGAATAGGGATCGAAGGCTGGATAGGTGAGGCGATTGGTCGCCGCGTCGTGCATCGCGACGAACACCTCCCCCTCCCGAATCGTCTCCCGAAGAAGGACTGCCGCCTCGAGCGATCCTCGACGCGATCGAATCCGAACGACGTCTTCGGATCGCACGCCGATTTTTTCGCCGTCCTTGGGATGAATTTCGACCGTGCATTCGTTTCGGTAGAGCTTTCGCAATACCGGCGACTTCGCGGTTCGTGTCTGGGTGTGCCATTGACTCGACGAACCCCGGCCCGTCAGCAAGACGAAAGGAAACTCGTCGTCGGTTGCCTCCGGAAGAGCGGCCGGCGCCTCGAAGAAGAATTTCGCGCGACCGCTGTCACGAAAGAAGCGCCCGTCCTCGAATAGCCGTCGCTCGGAGACCACGTTGGACTCGTCCGACGCAAACGGCCACTGAATACCGTCCTCGTCTTCGAGCATTCGGTAGCCGCGGATTCCCGTGATGTCGCACGGCTGATCGCGAGAGAGCGCCTGCATGACCTCGAACACATCCTCTGGCGTCTTCCAGCGTTCGAAGATTTCGCCACAGCCCCACGCGGCCGCAACGAGTCGAAAGATGTGAAAGTCCGCGAGGGCGAGGCCAGGCGCCTGGCGAACCTTCTTGACGAGACCGATTCGACGCTCGGAGTTGATGAACGTGCCGTCCTTCTCGCCCCAACCCGCCGCGGGCAACACGATGTCGGCGAGCTGTGCCGTCTCCGTCGTGGCATAGAGATCCTGGACCACGAGCACGTCGAGCATCCGGAGCGTTTCACGCGCCTCGCTTTGATGGATCCAAGAATGGGCTCCATTGGTGCCGATCACCCAGAGCGCCCTGATCTGCCCTGCACGAATTGCAGCCAGAATCTCGTCGTAAGCGAGGCTGTTCTGGCGCGGAATCATCGCTTCGTCGATCGCAAGGATCTCGGCGACCTTCGAGCGATCCTCGGCATTCTCGAAATCATGTCCGCCGAGCAAATTCGTCGTATTGCTGAAGAGCCGAGAACCCATCGCGTTGCATTGGCCGGTGATCGAGTTCGCGCCGGTTCCCGGCCTCCCTATATTTCCGGTCATCATCGCCAGATTGATGATCGCTTGCGCGGTACGAACGGCTTCATGGCCCTGGTTCACACCCATCGTCCACCAGAAAGAAACGCGTTCTCCCCTGACGATCGTCTTCGCCAGCCGCTGGATGTGCGACGGGTCGATGCCAACATCGGAGGAGACGGTGTCGGGCGTGTAGGGCTCGAAGAATCGTCGAAACGCGTCGAAGTCCTCGGTGTGGTCTCGAATGTACTTCCGATCCACTCCGCCGCGTCGATGAATCTCGTTCGCGATCGCGTACAGAAAGAGCAGATCGGATTTCGACCGAATCGCGTAGTGCTGGGTGGCCGCCATGGCGGTCTCGGTCTTACGAGGATCGATCACGATGACTTCGACCGGGTGCGGGTTTCGGGTGATCCGCTCCCAGAGGATCGGGTGGGTGATGCACAGGTTCGAACCGATCAGAACGATGACATCCGACTCCTCGAAGTCCGCATAACAATAGGGGGGGGCGTCAAAACCGAAGGACTCCTTGTAGGCGATTGCGGAGGTCGCCATGCATTGGCGCGTATTGCCATCACCGTGGATCATGCCCATTCCGAATTTTGCGAGAACGCCCAGACAGACCATCTCCTCACTCGGAATCTGACCAGTGCTTAGGAAGGCCATCGCCTCGGGTCCTTGTCGATCGGCCACCGCACGGAAGCGAGTCGTCATTTCCGAGATCGCACGTTCCCATCCCACGGGCTCGAGGTCGCCAGCACGATTCCGGATCAAAGGCGCGATCGCTCGATCTTCCGCATCGAGAGGCGCCAGCGCTTCCCAACCTTTGGGACAGGCCATGCCACGATTGACCGGATAGCCCGGATCGGGAGAGAGATTGATTGCCCGACCCTCTTTCATGTGAGCGCTGAGAGCGCATCCAGTCGAGCAATAGCCACATACGATTCGAGTCGTTGCGTCGGGTTCGAGCCGGCTCGGCACCTGGCCGAGGCCGAACCGAGCCGGCGAACGCAAGAGGTCACGTGTCAGCGGCCCCTCTCGTTGTCTGAGCAGATCGTTCGCAATCCGCGCAGCCCTCTCGAAGGAGAGGCGTTTCTCCGATCTCATCAATTTCCTCTCAATGGCTCGGCATGCCGGGACTGGCCTCGGCGGTGAAATAGAGATGCCGTTCGACGATTTCGCCGATCGTGCACAACAACAAAGATCCGCCCATCATCAAGAGAAGGAGGCCTGGGAAGCCCGGCCAGCCGAAGGCGAGCAAAGAGATCGACAGGGCGGCGCCCACCGCGCCGCAGGCGGCGAAGACCAGCCGAACACGCGCGCGCGGGCGCAGCGGCCCGCGCAAGAGTTGTCTTCCCCGCTCGAGGGCCCGCGATCGGTTCGCGTCCACGTCGGTGTCTTCGACATGCGCTTCTTCCAGTCTCCACTTGACGCCGAGAGCCACGAGACCCAGGACGAGCAAGGGAATCGCCGGGCCGACGCCCGCTCGTCCAGTGAGAACCGCGCTCGCAACGATCGCCAACGCCGCGCCGATTGCGCCGAGTGCCAGCAAGGTTCCGAGGAAGAGTGGAACCGTTCTCGAGGATGCCCAAGCGTGCCGACGCGTATCGATGTAGATCATCATCGAACATCCGATTCCGACTACACCGACGAACAGGGCTGCCCATTGAACCCAAATCAGCCAATCGCTCGTAGTCGACGACCGGAAGCTCGGCTCGAACGTGGCCGCGAGCGCGGCCATGATGAGGGTTGGGACATAGAGTCCGACCGCGATGATTTCACGACTCATCCACGAAGTTCGCCAGCCGAGAAAGGCACGAAAGGCGTAGATCGGGCGACCGAGATGGAGCGTTGCCGCAATCAGACCAAGGATCCCGGTCGAGGCTGCCAGCGCGAGACCAAGGTCCATCGCCGACTCGTCCATCATCCCGAGTTGCGTTGCGACACGACCGAATCCCAAGGTCCCGACCGAGAGCTGAAGCAGCACCAGCATGACGGCCAGCGGATCATGCGCTTGACCCATTACCAGGCGATCCAGGCCGACAGGCTCGAGCCCGGTCGCCCGCCGCTTCGAGAGGTATCGCGTCGTCGGCCGCGTATAAGAAGAGTCGGGCAGCGCGCCCTTCAGGCCCGCGACGAGATCGATAGCTCCCCCACCTTTCGCGGTGTCCACGATCTGTATCGAAATTGCACCGTTCGGACAGCCTTGAACGCAGGCCGGCGATTCTCCGACAGCGAGCCGGTCCGCACACATGTCGCATTTTCGGACGATGCCCAGCTTCGCGTTGTATTTCGGCACGTCGTAGGGACATTTCATGACGCAGTACTGACAGCCAATGCACTGATCGTCGAGATGACGAACGATTCCGGTGACGGGATCCTTCTCGTAGGCCAGCACAGGACAACCTTTGAGACACGCCGGGTCCTCGCAGTGATGACACGCCGTTGTCACTGTCTGTTGAAAACCCTCTTCTCCATCGACCCCGACGACGAGCCCGACGTCTCGCCAGGTCTCTTCCTCGGCAAGACCGTTCATCGAGTGACAAGCGGTGACACAGGCCTTGCATCCGGTACACGAATCGAGGTCGACCTGAAATGCGAGTTGCTGCCCCGGCTGCAATCCCGCCACTTCGATTCCGATCGGATCGACGTAGGCACCGGACTCCGACGACAGCTCTCCATTCTGATGACGCCGGGCGAAGGTCTCGACCGCCGGCAGAGACTGCTGCTCGGAAAGCAGAAGGTCGATCAAACTCGACCATCCCGTCGAATCAAGATCCGATGCCGCGCTCATGCATGACCCGCACAAGCGCCCGGCGCCTCGAAGTCTCGCTTCGAAGGAAGTTTCACCCAGACATCGTTGCCATGAATCTCGACTGGAAAGGTCTGTACCTGATAGTTCGGATCGCTCAGCCCCTTTCCCGAAACGAGCGAAAAGGTCTTCTTGTGCAACGGGCACGCGACTTTGGGTTCGCCGCCATGATCTCCAAGGAGTCCGCGGGCGAGAACACTGTCCTTGCGATGAGGACAGATGGCTTCGGTCGCGAACCATTCTCCCCGGCGCGTGAAATTGAAGATTGCGATCTGGCCCTGTCCGTACTGGATCGTTGACCCGCCATCGCTTGGGAAGTCGTCGACGCAAGCCAGCTTTCGCCACTCCCAGCTTTCCTCGACGGCCCGTGGCACAGGCGAGAGGCCTCGCTCGTCGAAGGCGCGTCCCCGATCGGTGGCATCCCAATCCACCGGCCGCTTCTGATTTCGCTGTCGTACGAACTCGAGACGTTCGTCGGGAGCATCGCTACCAGCGAAGTGTCGGAATTTCGCGCGAAGCTCGGGAGTCTCGACAACGGCCTTCCATTCGCATTGATAGGTGTCGACCAGCAGCTGCATGTCGGCCTCGAGCTGATCACAGATGCCAAGCGAATCGTCGAGAATCACGCTCTTCAGGACCTCGATCCCGCCCTCGAATTCTTCGAGCCAGCGAGCGGTACGCTGCAAGGGCTCCGCCGTCTGGATGTAGAACATCAAGAAGCAATCCAGCACTCGAATCACCGCTTCGTCCGACAGATCCGTGGCGAAGAGATCGCCGTGGCGAGGTTTGCTCCCGCCATTACCGCACAGATAGACGTTCCAGCCTTTTTCGGTCGCGATGAGTCCGAAATCCTTGTTCTGCGCTTCAGCGCATTCTCGGATACAGCCCGAGACCGCGGATTTCAGTTTGTGCGGCGCGCGAATCCCCCGGTATCGCTCTTCGATTCGAATGGCGAAGGTGGTCGAATCCTGTACCCCGAATCGGCACCAGGTCGAACCGATGCAGCTCTTCACGGTTCTCATCGCCTTGCCGTAGGCGTGTCCGCTCTCGAAGCCGGCGGCGACGAGCTCCTCCCAGATCTCCGGTAGCTGGTCGACACGCGCGCCGAGCAGATCGATCCGCTGTCCGCCCGTGATCTTGCAGTACAGGTCGTATTTCTTGGCGACTTCGCCCAGGACGATCAGTTTCTCCGGCGTGATCTCGCCACCGGGAACGCGCGGGATGACCGAGTAGCTTCCGCCTCGCTGGATATTGGCAAGGAACTTGTCGTTCGTATCTTGAATCTCCGCATGCCGAACGATCAGATCATTCCACGTCGACGCCAGGATCGACGCGATCGCTGGACGACACACTTCGCAACCATCGCCTTCACCGTGGCTCTCGAGGAGCGCATCGAAGCTCTCGACTCGTCCCAACTTGACGATCCAATAGAGTTCCTTGCGCGTGTAGCGAAAATGTTCACAGAGATGACGAACGATCTCATGGCCCTGCTTGATGAGCTCGGTTTCGAGAATTTGCAGAACGGCCGGCTGACACCCACCGCAGCCCGTGGCCGCTCTCGTTGCGAGCTTCGTTTCGGCAAGTGTCGTCAGTCCCTGCTCACCGATCGCGCCGACGAGGTCTGCTTTCGTGACTGCGTTGCAAGAACAGATCTGCGCTTCATCCGGAAGATCCGAGGCTCTCACAGCGGCTGCGCCGCCGGCACCGAACAAGAGCTCATGGGGGTGTTCGGGAAGCGCGCCCTTCGTCTTCGCGAGAGATTGAAGGGGCATGAACGCGTCTGCGTCTCCGACGAGGATGCCACCCAGCAACCGCTTCGCCTCGGAATCGAACACGAGCTTCTGATAGACACCGTCGACATGGTCTTCGTAGACCAGCGAACGGGTCTCGTCGGGTCTTTCGAGATCCGCGAAGTAGTCGCCAAAGCTCGCGACATCGATCCCGAGAAGCTTGAGTTTCGCCGAAAGATCGGCGCCTACGAAGGTCGGGTTCTCGCCCATCAATCGACGCGCGAGCACATCGGCCATTTCGTACCCGGGCGCGACGAGGCCGTAGTGAACGCCGGCATGGACCGCACACTCGCCGATCGCAAAGATCTTGGGATCACTCGTCTCCAGCCCGTCGCCAGTGACGATGCCACCGCGTTCGGCGACGACCAGATCGGCCCCTCGCCCCAGCTCGTCGCGAGGTCGGATCCCCGCCGAGATGATCACCATGTCGACTTCGAGGTCGGGTTGGTCCGTCAGCCGAAGCGCACTCACATCGTGTTCGCCCACGATCGCTTCGCTCGCAACACCCAGATGCACATGAACGCCGAGCGCTTCGACCTGATCTCGCATCAGTCGGGACGCAGCCGCGTCGAGTTGGCGCGGCATCAAGCGATCCGCGAACTCCACGATGTGCGCTTCGAGTCCGAGATCGAGAAGCGCCTTCGCGGCTTCGAGCCCGAGCAATCCACCGCCAATGACCGCCGCGCGCTTCGACTTTCGCGACCAGACCTCGATCGCGGCGAGATCGTCGATGGTGCGATAGAGAAAGACCCCGTTCAGATCGACGCCGGGAATCGGAAGGACGAAAGGTGTCGAGCCGCTTGCGAGGACGAGAACGTCGTACCCGATCCGTTCGCCGGCGGAGGTGACAACCTCGGATTGCCCGCGATCGATCGCGGATACCGATTGGCCGAGACGAAGCTCGAGTCCGCGCTCGGCGTACCACCCGCGCGAGGTCAGTGAGAGTTCCCGAGCACCGCGACCTCCAAAGAACTCACTCAGGTGTACGCGATCGTAGGCGGCGCGCGTTTCCTCTCCTAGAACGCTGATCTGGTATTGATCGGCCGCCCCGAGCTCGATGAGACGCTCGCAGAACCGATGTCCAACCATCCCGTTTCCGACCACCACGAGCCGTTTCCGTGGGGTCGGTGCCGATTTCGCCTTGGTTCGCACCATGATCCGGGTCCAATCTCCTCAAAGACAAAAAAATGGCGCCTGTGAAAAAGCATTCGCTTCTTCAAGGCGCCATTGCCCGCGACCGTGGACCCCGACGGCTCGACATCGATTGATGTCCAGCGCTTCGCCGTGTAAATCCTCGGTCGATCAGCGATTGGTTACTTCAAGAGACGTGCCATCGGCGAGCGACGCAAGAAGGCAGTTTCGGCGTCGTTGACCCCTCACATTGCCGCATTTGTGAGCACACAACGCTCAAGATGCGTGCCATCATGAATGCTCCGAGCCACGCGGCGTTCAGCGTGGCGAAGTCGGGCGGTTCGGCTAGCGGACCGACTCCACAAGGATTCCATGTCCATTCAGACACTGCTCATCGCTCTGCTCGCGCTGTCCTTTGGCTGCGTCAGCCTCCCCGAAACACCCCCGCTCGATTTACGGCCCTGGACCGAGGCCGCGGCGAACCATGATGTGCGAATCCTGCGCGACGAGTTCGGGGTTCCCCATATCTATGGCAAGACGGATCCGGACGTCTCCTTCGGTCTCGCCTACGCACATTCGCAAGACGATTTCGAAACGATCCAGAAGGTCATTCTTTCGACTCGCGGACGACTCGCGGCGGTGGACGGGCCCGGCGCCGCCCCCTTCGACTATCTCGTCCATGTGCTCGGCTTCCTGGAAGATGTCGAGGCACGTTATGCGAGCGAAGTTCCCGCGGACGTTCGTGCCTTGTCCGAAGCCTACGCGGAAGGCCTGAATCTCTATGCGGCCGAACATCCGCAGGAAGTCTTACCCGGCTGGTACCCGGCACGAGGCCAGGATCTGGTCGCAGGCTTCGTCTTTCGAACGCCCTTCTTCTATGGCTTTCAACAAGTTCTCGCAGAACTTCTCGCGGACGATCGGCAGCGATCGATTTCATCCGCGCCCGATCCGCAAGCTTTCCGGCCGTTTCCAGCTGCTCCGATCCAGATGGGATCCAACGCCGTGGCCGTCGCTCCATCACGCTCGGCGGACGGTGCGACCCGGCTGCTGATCAATTCCCACCAACCCTATACGGGCCCGGTCGCCTGGTACGAAGTCCGGCTCAAGAGCGAGGCGGGTTGGGATATGATCGGAGGCGTCTTTCCAGGCTCGCCGCTGATCCTGCACGGAACCGGACGCGACCTCGGCTGGGCGAACACCGTCAATCAGCCCGATCTGGCCGATGTCTATTTGCTCGACATCCATCCCGACGACCCTGACCTCTATCGCTATGACGGCGAGTGGCTTCGGCTCGAACGCTCGGAAGTCACCATTCCGGTCCGTATCCTGGGCCCCATCCGAATCGGCGTCACGCGAGAGATCCTGCGTTCGGTACACGGCCCGGTGCTACGCACCTCGCATGGCACCTACGCCGTTCGCTATGTGGGAATGAACGAGATTCGACAACTCGAACAGTATTACCGACTCAATCGCGCCGAGAATTTCGAACAATGGGAAGACGCGATGCGCATGCAGGCGCTGCCTTCGATCAACTATATCTATGCGGACCGCGACGGTCTCATCGCCTACTACTACAATGTCAAAGCACCGGTTCGTGAAGTCGAATGGGAATGGAGCGAGTACCTTCCCGGTGACCGTTCGGACCTGATTTGGACGGAGTTCCATCCCTTCGAAGCCATGCCCAAGGTGATCGCGCCGCCCAGCGGCTTCGTGGCGAACGCGAATCACTCGCCCTTTCGCGCAACGACCGGTGAATGGAATCCAGATCCCGCCGATTTCGAAGGTCTGGGCATCGACACCGAGATGACGAACCGCGGCTTGCGTCTACTCGAGCTCTACGGCGGTGACGCCTCCATCACGGCAAGCGAATTCCATCGTTACAAATACGACAAGCAATATTCGAGCGAGAGCGAGGCCGAGCGCGTCGTCGCAGAGGTACTCAGCCTCGATTTCGCAGATGACGCGCTGCTGGCGGCGGCCCAGAAACATCTCGCTGAATGGGACTTCGACGTCGAACTCGACGATCGACAGGCCGCCCTCGGCGTTCTGACTGCGACACCCGTGATCATCGCGGAACGACAGGGACTCGAGCCGCCGGAAGTGGAACAGGCCTTTCGCGATGCGGTATCCAGCCTGATGAAACATCACGGCAGCTTCGATCTGCCCTGGTCGCAGATCAATCGATTCCAGCGCGGGGAAATCGACGTTCCGATTGGAGGGGGTCCCGATGTCCTGCGGGCCGCCGAATCCTTCGTGCTCACAGAAGACGGTCTCTACGTGAGCAACTCCGGCGACTGTTATCTGATGTTCGTCGAGTGGGCGGCCGACGGTACCCAGACCGTGGAGACGATCCATCAATTCGGAACCGCGACTCTTGATGTCGACTCGCCCCACTATGCTGATCAGGTCCCGCTCTTCCTGGGCGAAAGGACGCGTCGCGCACGTCTGGATCTCGAGGATCTCCTACCACACATAACAAGCGAGACGCGTCCGGGTCGATGACTAACCCATCATGCGGCTGAGCAGTATTCCAACTCCCCCGATCAGCACGGCGAGCGACAACCAACCCGCGACGCGGACCGCAACAACCATGCGTCGAATCTGAGCCGCATCGTTGAGATGGGGATAGTCGTTTTCGGGAATCGGGACATCCAGGAAATCACAGAGTGGCTTCCAGCCATCCTTCGCCTCGAAGACCAGGAGCCGGTCGGACGGCGCGATCGCCTTTACATGGGCGATGTGATCGCGATAGATCTTCAAGGCGTGGTCGCGATCTTCGAACCGGCCGTCGAAAACGCCGTCCCAGATACTTGCCACGACCATCTTGTTGAGGCGAGCGAGCGGAGGCACCAGCCATGCGAGCCACCACGGCAATAGAAACGTGGCCGGGTAGATGGTTTCCATCACGCTCTCGTGCCAACGCACCTCGTCGCGAACGGTGAGAACGATCTTCGCTTCCGGATAGTGTCGGTGGAGTCGTTCCCAGTAGCTGCAGGACGGCCAGTCGCAGCTCGACTGAAAGCCCTCGAAGACTTCGTCCCAGTCCACCTCGCCGCCGTTGGCAAGGGTCTGCCAGTAGCCGACCTGCGCAGCCGACCCCATGACCTTGTCCATGTGGTGACATTTCGAGAAGCCGAGTTGTTCGAGAGCGGCCTTGAGTGAGGTCGTGCCTGTTCGACCAAAGCCTGCGCCGATCACTTTGAGTGCCATCGCGCCAGTGTGTCGAGTCCCGGACGGCTTGTCGAGTCAGCGCGGCGATCTCCCAGCCGTCCTGCGCTGCTTCAGTCGTTGCTTCGACGTCTCAACGCGAGACCGGCGAGCCCCAACGCGATCAAGAGCGCGCTGCCCGGTTCGGGGACAGTCGTCACGATGTGGACACCGTCCGCGGTGTCGTGCAGCACGAGGCCGGTCGCCCAGAAATCGTTGGTGATGTCTCCGCCGTTCAACAGAGAGTTGACGCCATTGATCAGCGGTATGGCGAGCGGCGGCGGAGCGTGCTGCCAATTATTGTCGCTCGAATTGAAGATCTTTTCGATCGTCGCGTAGAATCCGCCGACGCTACCGGTGATGTCGAAGGAGAAATTGAGCTGCGAGTCGAAGGTTCCGTGTGGGGCTCCCTCGCCTGTATCGAAGATGTTCATCGTGCTCTGGGATCGTCGGGCTGCTGGTATTGAGCGTGATGAAGAGGTCTTCGAAACCGGCACCGTAACCGAGATCGACGGGAGCGGTGCTCACCAGAGACAGGGCAACGATTTCGATGTCGATCACATCGTCGCCGCCGATGAGATCGCCGAGTTCTGTTCGTTCGACGATCGTGTCGGCGCTTCCAACATTCACGGCACCGCTTCCAAAATCAAAAGTGCCAAGGGGATTGCCCTCGAACTGCACGATCTGCGGGTCGGGCACCGTGTCGAAGAAAAACTGCGAGCCGGCCGTCGTTTGGAAGAGATCGAACCCCGCAAAGACGGTCGAAGCCGCGCCTGCGCTTCCCGCGAAGACGACGGAGGCCAGCAGACACAATACGGATGACAATGAACGAGTTGCGGCCGAGGATCCAAAGGACATATCCCTTTCCTCTGCTGCCACCCGGCTCGCCGGATGCGTGATCAAGGAAAGCAGTCCGACCGCAGTCTGCGCACGAACAGCAACGCTTCAGCGCGATGGTCGCAGCCACTCCACTTCCCAGTGGGGTGATTATCACATGAGAATTTGCTCGGGGTAAAGAAAATTCTCCGAGACGCTGATCGTTCGGACCGGTGATGCGCGCAGCGTGCCGGATGTAGCCCCGCTGAGAGCGCCTACTACGTCTGCCGAGCCCTCGAGCCCAGCGCTTCTCAGCCGCCAGTCCGTACTCCTGGACGCGAGCCTCCTCGCGGTCACCAGGCTGTACTCTTCCGACTGGCTGATTTAGCAGGGGACGCGATTGTTCCGTTTCCGGGCCATCGAAGGGGTAGGGGAATGCCGAAGATCGAATTTGCGGGACAGACCATCGAGTGTCTGGAGGGCGCCAATCTGCGCATGGTCCTGCTCCGCGCGCGACTCCCTCTGTACACGAAGGTCGCCCGAGCCATCCACTGCCGCGGCAACGGGACGTGCGGGACGTGTGCCGTTCGCGTCGAAGGGCCTGTCACCGAACCCACCCCCAGCGAGATTCGCCGCCTGCGATTTCCACCCCACACACCGGATTCGGGGCTTCGACTGGCCTGCCAGTGCAATGTATTAGGCGACGTCAAGGTGACGAAATTCGAAGGCATGTTTGGTCAGCACGAGAAGGAAGTCGAACGCTGACGAAGACGTAGCGATACGGGTCTTGGGATAGACTGATCCTTCACACATTACCCATTACTACGCCGCGTGCGCGAAAGGGACCCACCCATGATTCCAAAAAGCCTGAGTGCGGATCTCGTCGGGACTGAATTCGAAGCCGAGAAGATCTCCTGGACCCGCAAGGATGTCATGCTTTACGCCCTCGGTGTCGGGAGCAAGCCCGAGAGGGAACTCGACTTCTTGTATGAACGCCGGGGCCCAAAGGTCCTGCCCACGTACGCAGTGATTCCCGGAATGCGCGCAATGGGCAATATCGGCAAGGCGATCGAACTCGATATCGCTCGCATGCTTCATGGCGAACAGTCCTTCGAGATCCACCGACCCCTACCGGCGGAAGCCGAGCTCCAGATGACGAGTCGGATCTCGGAGGTCTGGGACAAGGGCAAGGCCGCGGTCATTGGAATCGAAGCCGATTTCAGCGATTCCGAGGGGACCGTATTCACGACGCGGTCGACACTCTTCTATATAGGAGCAGGCGGCTTCGGCGGCGAAGCCGGACCGAGTACCCGGACCCTCAACCTGCCGCCCGAGCGAGATCCGGATCTCACGGTGCGCGATGTGACTCGAGAGGAACAAGGTGCCCTCTACCGGCTGAGTGGGGATCGCGTCGCGCTGCATATCGATCCGGAGTTCGCCCAAAAGGCAGGTTACGAAAGACCTTTCATGCACGGCCTTTGTACGTTCGGTTTCGTCGGCCGCGCGGTCCTGCAAGCTCTCTGTGCTGGCGAACCGGATCGCTTCGTTTCGATGAGCGGCCGTTTCTCCGAGCGCGTGGAGTTCGGCGACGAGATCGAGACGCGCATCTGGCAGACAGAACCCGGGGAGGCCGTCGTTCAGGCGGTCACGCAGAACGGTGATGTCGTGTTGTCCCAAGCGAGAGCGACCTTCAAAATCTGATGCCTGAATTTCTCGACGTCTTCGGCGGTCGCAGCGATCAAGACACGCGCTGGTCCTTCGACCTCGACAAGCGGTTCAATGGCGCGTTTGGCGGAATCAATGGCGGCGTCCTCTCTGCGATATCGGTCTACGTCGCGCGTCAGGAAGCCGGTCGCCGCGCATCGAGTATCGATTCCCGATATCTCCGCGGCTTCCGACCGGGCGCGGCTCGCGTCGAAACGAATATTCTGAACGCTGGACGCACGCTCACCGTCATCGGGGTCGACATCTTCGATTCCGAAGACCGCCTATGTACTCATTCGACCATTACGTTGGTCGAGCAGAGCGCGCTGGCCGAGGAACTTCAACAGCCGAACCATGCTGGGCCATCCCAAGACCTCCGGGCCTGGGAAGACGGGAAGCGCTGGCGGCAGCCGGACGGGCACGACATCCCGCTGATCGAAACCTTCGAACCGCGCGCGCTCGGCGGTCGAGATCAGGAGACGACGACCGCAACGAAGGTCCTGTGGCACGAAGCGGGCACCGCCGCCGAAGCCGCCTGCATCGCAGCGGACATTTCGGTGGGTCCGCCCGTTGCGCGTGCAGTGAGGGGAAGGGCATCGACTCCCAACCCCGACTTGTCGCTGCGTTTTTGCGGATCGAGCGATCCGGGCACACACCTCATTGCGTCCTGCGAACTGCAGGCGATTGCAAGCGGGCTGGCATCCACGCGCATCTCGGTCTGGAACGGAGGTGAGCTTCTGGCCGTAGGCGTTTCGACGACGACCTGCCTCAGGATCTAGAGCGTGCGAACCAGCGGATGAAGCTGCGGATCCTGGCGCGGTGGGACTTCGAGATCTCGGTGAAGTGAAGTCCGAAGTGGCGCCCTTCTTTTCCGCTGTCGGTCTGGTGTTTGATGATGCCGCGGGCGAGAAACGAGCGCTCTCCGGGAAGTGAGATCACCAACTCGATCTCGGCGGCGAGATCGCAGCGGTCGAAGCCGTGGGAAACGTAGACGCCAATTCCGGTCTCGCTCACGTTGCGCGCATTCAGCACGTCCAGATGACCTTGTCCCATGACCTGGACTTCCACCGGCGCGAGTCGCGTGGGTGTCACGCGCACATCCGCGCGCGTCGGGTTCAAGAGTACGGAAATCGAGAATCGTGCCATGACCCCTGGATCGGAACGACTCTGGTCCGACTTGAATCGGTCGGGGCCCATCGGGTTGAGGCGGCTCTTGTCCCGACAGGGGAGACTCCCTCCGAAGGGATCCCTCGCCGGGAGTCGCGCGACCCGGTAGCGTAGATCTTCGGGAAGGTTCATCGCCTTCCTGGGTGCGCCAAAGAACCGGATCGATCAAGGAGACCCGCCGTGGCCAACGACTGCCCCGTCGCATTCGTCACCGGCGCCAGCCGCGGAATCGGCAAGGCGGGCGCGCTCGCGCTCGCCGACGCGGGCTATGACATCGTCGTGACCGCGCGAACCCTGCGACGCGGCGAGTCGTATGACTACGCGGCCACGGTCGCCGATTCAGGCAATCCTGTTGCCCTGCCCGGTAGCGTCGAAGAGACTGCGATCGAAGTCGAAAAACGTGGACAGCGCGCCTTGCCACTGCGCCTCGACCTTCTCGATCGCGCAAGCCTCGACGAAGCCCTCGATCGGACGCTGGCAGAGTGGGGTCGCATCGATGTTCTCTACAACAACGGGATCTACCAGGGCGCGGGCGTAATGGACTCGCTGATGGATCTGCCTGAAGAAAAGCTCGCCCTGGTCTTCGAAGGAAACGTCTTCGCCCAATTCCATCTCACACGCCGAGTCCTCGATTCAATGCTGCGGCGCGGCGAGGGCACGATCGTCAACATGACTTCGAACGCGGGCCAATTCGATCCGCCGCACAAGCCGGGCGAAGGGGGCTGGGGATTCGCATACGGCGCGTCCAAGGGTGCGTTTCATCGAATGGCGGGCTCGATTCACGTCGAACTCAACGAGCGCGGAATCCGGGCATACAATATCGACCCCGGTTATGTCCCGACCGAAGCGCAAAGGGCAATCATGGGCGAGGACAGCGCCATCTATAAGCGGTACAGCCAGCAGGGCGCACCGCCCGAGGTGCCGGCTGCGATGTTGGTCTGGATCCTCACCACCGCGGAAGGTCGCAGCCGAAGCGGCGAAACATTTCACGCGCCGACCTTCGTGAAGGAACACGGTCTCGTTCCCGGCTGGCCGTCGGCAAGGAAACAATGATGGGCAGTCTCAAGGACAAGGTTGGACTCGTGACTGGCGCGGGCAGCGGGATCGGCCGATCGACGGCGCTGATTTTCGCTCGCGAAGGCGCGCGCGTCGTGGTCGCCGATCAGAACGTCGAGGGCGCACTGGAAACCGTCGAGCAGATCGATCGGGAAGGCTTTGAAGCGATCGCCGTCGAAGCCGACGTTTCGGACGAAGAGAGCGTCGCAGCGATGGTCACGAAGACGATCGAGCGCTTCGGGCGCCTCGACTGTGCGTCGAACAACGCCGCATTCGGCGCGGGCTTTCATGCGCTGATCGAACTCGACCGTGAGCGCTGGGATCGGTGTCTCAGCGTTTCGCTGACCGGCGTATGGCTCTGCATGAAATATGAAATTCCGGCGATGCTCGAGACAGGAGGCGGCTCGATCGTCAATATCTCTTCGCTTTCGGGCGTGAACGGCCAGGCGCGACAAGCGGCTTATGCCGCGAGCAAGGGGGGTGTCATCGCGCTCACGAAGACGGCGGCCGCCGAATATGCCACGCAGGGGATCCGAGTGAATTCGGTCGCGCCCGGTGGAATCGAAACACCTGCAATCGCCCGCTACTTCGATTCCGCGCCGGAGATCCGCGACGTCACCGTCGCGCAGCATGCGATGAGAAGACTCGGTCGACCCGATGAGATCGCCGACGCCGTGGTCTATCTCTGTTCCGACCGATCGAGTTTCGTCACCGGCCACGTCATGGTCGTCGATGGCGGAATTCAAGTGAACGCCCACGACCTCTAGCCCCGGCTCTCACGTGCCCTGTCGGCGCCGGCCGAAAGGAATCCACTCATGCCGCCCCCTGTCCTACTCGTCGAACGCGAAGTCCCGATCGCAATCGTCACACTCAACCGACCCGATCAGATGAACGCGCTTTCCGCCGAACTTCGACTGCAACTCGGCTCGACCTTCCGCGAACTCGAGGCCGACCCCGAAATTCGGGCGATTGTCTTGACCGGCGCCGGCCGCGCCTTCTGCGCCGGCATGGACCTCAAGGAGATCGGTGCGGGCGGCGACGGCGTGACGGGTTTCGATCTGAGTGTCTCCGGCCAGACCGAGATGCGCGGGGGCATCGCCAGATTTTCCGGCCCGATCATCGCAGCCGTCAACGGCGCTGCCGCGACCGCCGGCTTCGAACTCGCGCTGGCCTGCGACCTGATCTTCGTGGCCCGCGGCGCGAAATTTCTGGACACCCACGCTCGAATCGGCATGGTTCCGGGTTGGGGCCTCAGCCAGCGTCTTCCCCGCTTGATCGGCCTCGCCCGCGCCAAGGAAGTCAGCCTCTCCGGAAACGCGGTCACAGCGGAACGCGCCTGTGAATGGGGCCTCGCGAATCGAATCTGCGAACCCGAAGAATTGATCGACGAGGCTCGAACCCTCGCGAAAGAGATGTGTTCCTCGGTCCCCGAGGTCATGGAAGAGGTCAAGAAGCTGATCGATGAAGGCTATTCGATGCCGCTGGACGAGGCGATGGAGTACGAGTTGCGCGTGGCGACCGAATCGTCGAAGCGAATCTCCAGCGCGGAGATCGGAAAGCGCCGCGACTCCATGATGGCACGGGGACGCGATCAATCCGGCCCGAGTTCGTCATCGTAGGCCCGCCACTTCGGGGACGAGTGCCGTCCGGCGTGTTTATCGGGACGCAAATTTCTTGCGGAAGGCCTTTGACCGGCGACCGTTCCAGCGTTTCTTTTTTCGCAGCTTGAACCTGAGCGGCTCGCTTTCTCCCTGGTCGAGATAAACCCAACGCGCTCTGCTGCGAACACCGCTTGAGCCGACGACCTTCACGATATAGAAGCCAACCGGAAGCTGATCGAGGACCACGAAACCGTCGGGACCCGTCAGCACTCGCTGCTTGAGGTAGCCGCGTTTGGTGAATCCTGTGACCTCCACCGGCCGCCCACTGGTGGTGACGTCTCCGCGCGCCACGACCTCGACTTCGATCGCGCTGGATGCGAGCGGGCCTGGTGGGATTGGCGGCGCGGAACCCGGAATCCGCAGCGGCAGGAAGGGGCCGGTCTCGAAGCCGGTGAGATCGATCAGTCTGGATTCCGTCGCGGGCCGCGAGCGTGAGCGTCTCCACTGTCCCGCGTCCGCGGGCCTCTCGAGTTCATGAGACAATCGATAGTGATCCGCAGGGACGTTCGGGAATCGGAAGAAGCCCCGATCGTCCGAAAGGATCTCAAAACGGACCTGCGACTGAACCCCATCGAGCCACAGACGCAGTCCGGGAGCCGGAACCTGGTCCTCGGTTGTGAGTCGCCCCATGAGATCGATCCACGGCGCCGGCTCGTTCAGGGCTTCTCGCCAGGCGGCCGTACGGTCCGCGAATTCCGCAAGCAGTTCGGGATGCTCTGGGCCGACGTCGTTGCGCTCGAAGGGATCCTCCTCGATTTCGTAGAGCTCCTGCTCCCCACGATCGAGCCACTCGATATAGCGCCAACGATCCGTACGAAGGAAGCCGGCATCTTCGAATCGAAGATTAAATAGGGGTGCCGGTTCATCCGGGCGCGCGCGCAGGAGGTCCTGAAATCCCACGACCTGATCACGGTCGGGATCGCCACGCCCGCGGATTCGTCGACGAAGGGGATGGCCTTCGTGATCCGGCGGGATCGGCGCGCCCGCATATTGCAGGATCGTGGCGTGAAGGTCCTTGAAGGTGACAAGATCTTCGCGGCGCTCATTTTCCGGCACGCGTCCTGGCCAACTGAAGATGAGGGGCGAACGAAAGCCGATCTCATACATGGAGAGCTTCCCGCGATCTCCACCGATCCGGCTGTCGCGAAATGTCGGTCTGTCGGTCGGACCCTGCTCCCAACCGTTGTCGGAAACGTAGATGATCAGTGTGTCATCGCGTAGGCCGCGCTCTTCGAGTGTGCGCAGCATCCGTCCAACGACTTCGTCAAACCAGCTGACGTTCGCGTAGTACCTCGCTGCAACGCCTAGCAAACCTTCGATACGGTAAAGACTGAGCAAGCGCGGAATGGCGTTGTGCGGGTGGTGCGGCAGCATTGGAGCGAAGTACACAAAGAAGGGTTCATCCTCCCCGACGTCATCGAGGAAGTCGGTCAAGGGCTCCTGAGTCGCTCGCCCGAACTGAAACCAGTCGAAGGGAAAGAGATAACTGGGGCGGACGTCCGTCGTGCCCTGGTCGAACCCGGCCATCTCGAAATTGCCTTCCCAATGTTTTCCCCCTTGAAAGGTCCGGTACCCCAAACGCGCGAGCTCACGCGGAAGCGTGACATAGCGCTGGACTTCTTCTCGGCGCGGGAAGCTCTCCCCGGTCGTGTCTTCGAGTCGAGTTCTCTGCGCCCTCCACGATCGCGGGTGCAATCCAGTCAACAGAGTTTGGAGCGCCGCTTGACAGTATGTGGCCGACGAATGGGCGTGCGTGAAGACGGTCCCCTCGGCCGCAAGTTGGTCGAGGTTCGGCGTCAGGACGATCTCACTGCCCATGAAGCCGTGATAGGGGTAGCCGAGATCGTCCGCCAGGATGAGCACGATATTCGGGCGTCGTTCCCGGGGAGCCTCGTTGGAAAATCCCGGTGCCGCCCAAGCGAGCGAAAGGCAAACCAGTAGAAGGGGTAGCCACCCAGAATTGCGCATTGCCGCAATTATCACATCTCGAGAGGACAAGCGCGCAGGAATTTGCTGGCTTCAACCTCGTCGGGAGCAAATTTCCAGCGCAAGCACTGCGCATGTCGAAGGGCAGGGGATACGCAATGGAGTGTCCGCAGGTCGAGAATTGAATGCGCTATTCCCCACGGTCGCGGTAGCCTCCTCATGAGTCCGCTGAGGCGACCTGGAGAACGCTCCCTGCTCTCCGCCGACTCGATTCGACCGTGTTTCGACCGCCATCCGACTCGAGGAAAACGACCATGCACTTCGACTGCTGGTGTCGCTGGCTCCTGTGGGCGAGCGCCTTTTTCGTGGGGTTCGGCGTGGTAGCCGCGATCGCCCCTCATTCTGGCCTCTTCGATTTCTGGATTGGCGAGATCGACAACCACTTCTTTGCCGGAGAGATCGGCGCTTCGGCGTTGGCGATGCGCAGCTTCTTGATGGGACCGCTCGGCGCTACGATTGCCGGGAGCTACCTGCTTCAAGTCTTCGTGATCGCCGTCCCCTTCCGCAACCGAGAGGCCTGGGCGTGGCATGCCGTTGTCTGGGCGACTCTGCTCTGGATCGTCGTGGACTCGACCATGAGCGCCATTGCCGGCGCCTACTTCAACATCTATTTGATCAACTTGATGCCACTCGTCGTCTTCGGAATTCCGTTGGCAGCGACACGATCGATGCTCTCGTCGACTCGTTAGTCGATGACCAGCTCTGCGTCCATTTCGTCGAGCTTCGCGATTCGCACGATCAGGTCTTCGACGCGCGAGCTATAGCCCCACTCGTTGTCGTACCAGGCGATGACTTTCACGAGCCCACCGCCGACCAGCTGGGTCAGCGGAGCGTCGAAGATGCTCGAGTGGGAATTACCGATGATGTCCGATGAAACGATCGGGGCTTCGCTGTACTCGAGGATGCCGCGCAGCGGTCCGGCCGCTGCCGTTTTCATCGCAGCGTTCACTTCCTCGACCGTCGTTTCGCGTTCGAGCTCGACGGTGAAATCAACGACGCTCCCGTCCGGCACCGGCACACGCATCGCGAGCCCATCGAGCTTTCCAGCGAGTTCGGGGATGACCTGACCGATCGCCCGCGCTGCCCCGGTCGAAGTCGGCACGATATTCGTCGCGGCGTTCCGCGATCGTCTCAGGTCTTGGGCATGCGGCGCGTCGATCAGTCGTTGGTCGGACGTGTAGGCGTGGACGGTCGTGAGCAGCCCGCGACGGATGCCAAAGCTCTCATGGAGAACTTTCGCGAGCGGCGCGGCACAATTCGTCGTGCAGCTGGCGTTGCTGATGATTCGCGAGTCGCCGTTCACGACTTCGTCGTTGACGCCCATCACGAGGGTTGCGTCGAGGGGATCCTTGCAGGGGACGGTGAGAATGACTCGACGCGCTCCCGCTTCGAGATGTTGCTCGAGCTCTGCGAGCCGGCGGAACACCCCGGTCGCTTCGATGACATAGTCGACTCCGAGCTCTTTCCAGGGCAGCTTGCTGGGGTCCCGCTCAGACAGGATCACGAACGGATCTCCGTCGATGTTCATCGCATCGTCGAAGATCTCCGCCGATCCCGGATATCGCCCATGAATGCTGTCGTATTTGAACGCGTAGAGGAGCGCTTCGGGCGATGCGATGTCGTTGATCGCGACGATGTCGAAGTGACCGCGCATCTTGGCGAGTCGCGTGATGGTTCGACCGATGCGCCCGAATCCGTTGATGGCGATCTTGGGTACGGCCACGTTGATCTCCTCGATCGCGAAGGTAGGTCGAACTCTGTGAGAGTACGAGACGGCGGGTCGCCCCGATCATCGAAAGAGCAATGCTAGGATTTCGATTCAACGGATCCACTGGGTCCAATTAGGGGGATCACATGCAAGCGACCGTCATGGGACGAACGACGGGTCCTCTCCTCGGCCCTTTCCTTCTACTCCCGCTCTTCTTTGTCTTGTTGCTCTCCGGCTGCGGCGTCCAGTCGATCCCGCGAGCGCTGAATCAAGTCGAGGCGAGTCTTGCTGAGGTGACGAATCAGTACAAGCGACGCGCGGACCTGATTCCCAATCTCGTCAACACGGTCAAGGGGTATGCGGGACATGAACGCGAGACGCTCGAAGCGGTCGTCAACGCCCGCGCGAGTGCGACGCAGGCCACGATCGATCCCTCGAATTCCACACCCGAGCAGATCCAGCAATTCCAGCAGGCACAGGGCGGGCTGAGTCAGGCGCTCGGTCGCTTGATGGTCGTCGTCGAACGTTATCCCGATCTCAAGGCAGATCGAAATTTCCGGGAACTCCAGGCCCAACTCGAGGGAACCGAGAATCGCATCACGATCGCCCGGCAACGACACATCGAGGCCATCAAGGTCTTCAACGATCAGGTCAGCGTCCCGCCGTCGAGTTGGACTAACAGCTTCCTCTACCATCACGAAAAGATGCCGCAGTGGGCGCTCGAAGACGCCGAGCAGCAGGCCGTCGAGAAAGCGCCCGAGGTCAGCTTCTAGATGCCGAATTCGCGGACCGCGGTCCGCACGCTCGCCCTCGCCCTGCTGCTGGTGTGGAGCGCGGACGCTGCGGAGTTCGAAATTCCGCCACTGCGTTCGGCGGTCACGGACCGCGCGGGCATTCTTTCGACGCAAACGCGGGAAAGACTCGAGTCAGCTCTACAACGACTTCGACGCGATGGGGGAACCCAGCTGGCTGTATTGACGATTCCCGATCTCGGGGGTCTCACCATCGAACAAGCCTCGATTCGCGTTGTCGAGGAATGGAAGCTCGGGACCGCGGAGGCCGACTATGGGGTGCTGCTCCTTGTCGCATCCAACGAGCGCCGCGTTCGGATCGAGGTTGGCCAGGGCCTCGAAGGATCCCTCACCGATGCCTACTCCAAGCGCATCATCGACGAGGACATCACGCCTCTCTTCCGTGAGGGCGACATGAATGCGGGCATCACGGTGGGCGTCTACCAGATCGCGCGCATCACGAATCCCGACATCGACCTGAGATCCGATCTCGAAGGATCATTGCGCCGCCCGCGTGTGCGCACTGCGCGTGAAGCGAGCCCGCTGCAATTGGTCTTCGTGCTACTGCTGTTCTCGCTGACCATGTGCTCGCGACTCGGATTCCTGCCCTTCCTCGCCGCGGGCACATTTCGAAGTCATGGGCGCTATGGAGGCGGCGGCTTTGGCGGAGGTGGCTTCGGAGGCGGAGGCTTCTCGGGTGGCGGTGGTGGTTTCAGCGGCGGAGGGGCATCGGGCGGATGGTGATGCATGAGCTACCGGATTGGGCTCTTCGCCTACTCGGCAATGACGGCGCGTCGCGGATCGAAGCGGCGATTGCAGAAGCCGAGTCGCGTACCTCGGGCGAAATCGTGCCCATGGTGGTGAGACGTTCCTCGACCGTCGGACACGTTCCCCTATTGGCCTTCGCGCTTCTACTCTTGTTCGTCGTTTTGGCGGAGATCCCGGCATACCTTTCCCTGCTTGGGGGTCCCGAATGGCTCTGGCTCGGGACGAGTTGGCTGGTCGCTGGTGGAGTGGCGCTCGGGCTCTCGCGCGTCGACGCCGTCGCGCGTGTACTCACACCTCGAAGCGACCAGATCCAGCAGGTCGAGCTCCGCGCCGAGCTCGAATTCTTCGAGAACGAGGTCGGCCAGACCGAGCAAGACACGGGCATCCTGCTCTTCGTGTCCCTGATGGAGCATCGCGCCGTCGTACTCGCCGATCGCGCAATCGCCGAGAAGCTGGACCCGGAAGTCTGGCAGGAGGTCATGGATCTGATGCTGCAGGGGGTTTCGCGAGGTGATCTCGCGGACGGAATGACGCAGGCGATCGCTCGCTGCGGCGACCTTCTCGCTCCGCATTTTCCGCTCGCGGAAGGCGATGAAAACGAGCTGCGCGACCATCTGATCGTCAAGCAATAGGTCCCGCTCCGACCCTCCCTCCCCGCACGCCCCCAACCACATTCATGCGAACAGATTCGCATTGAGTCGAATAGGCCCGTCTACGCCCGAAAAAGGGGGTCCAGGGCCTCGATTTATCTGGAGTTTTCGATTTTGTTAGAGTAGTCTCTAAGCTTATAGAGGACTCCACCGAAAAACTACCCAGAACAGCCCGATTCCTGAACCCCTGAAGAGATCCCGCTTGCCGACCGACCCCTCCAAAGATTCTTCCGCCCCTCTCGGACGCCGTGAGAGACGAAAACTCGAGATCCGAACGCGGATCTACACCGTCGCCCGTGAGCTTTTTGCGAAACAGGGATTCGAAGCCACGACCGTCGACGAGATCGCCCGCGTGGCGGACGTCGCGCCAGCCACCTTCTTCAATCATTTCCACAGCAAGCAAGCGCTGCTCGGTCTGATGACCGGCGAGGTCTTCGAATACCTCCATGCGATGACCTCGGAACATCTCGATCGCGAGGGCTCGCCCTCCGAGAAGCTTCGCGCCTTCATCGCTTCCGCGACCCAGGGAATTGCGGAGAGTCGGGGTGTCGCCCGCGACGTTCTGCTCGAGTTCATGCGCAGCGACGCAACGCCCAAGGGCCCCCATCCATACCTCGCGCGAGTTTTCAAACCCTTTGTGAAGCTGATCGAAGAAGGCCAGCGCACGGGCGAGATGCGAACGGATTTCGACGCCGACTTCCTGGCCCAAATGGCCGTGGGCATGGTGAATTCGGCCATCACGAACTGGCTGGCCGACCCCGACTATCCGGTCGAGAGCGGCCTGATCGAAGCGGCCGAATTCGCTCTCGGCACGCTCCGCTCCAACACATCGATCACCGATCCGACACCTATAACCCCCGACCCGCCAAGGAACGAACCCGATGGAAATTGATGTCGATTTTGCCCAATCGTCGAGCTGGAATCATGAGATGAAGGACCGGATGAAATGGCTGCGCGAAAACGAGCCGATCTTCTGGAGCGAGCAGACGAACGCTTTCATCATCAGCTGCTATCAGGACGTCGTCTCCATTTCGAAAGACAACAAGCTCTTTTGCTCGGGCGACGGAGTCCTCCCCGACCCGCGAATCAAGAATATCGGCATGATCGACGAGGACGAGCCCCATCACGCCGAAATGCGCGGCCTCGTCAATCGCGGTTTCACGCCTCGCATGGTTCAGCAGTGGGAAGCCATCTTCAAGCAGATCACGGACGAGACGCTGGACGAAATCGTTCCGCGCGGAGAATGCGATTTCGTCGAGGATATTGCCGTCCCACTCCCACTCATCTTGATCGCAGAGATGATCGGCATCCGGCGTGAAGACCGTGGACGCTTTCATCGCTGGTCCGACGCCATGATCGCCTCGTCTGGAAACATGGACGATCCGGAAGTGACCCAGGCCGCAGGACAGGCCGCCCTCGAGTACTTCACCTATATCACCGAAGTCATCGAAGATCGGCGCGAGAACCCCAAAGACGACCTGATCAGCATACTCGTCCGCGCCAAGGATGAGGGCATCCTGCACCAACAGCAGGACGCCGTGACCGACGATCTCATCGGCGTCGACCGAACGACCGCAGAACGAGACATGAGCAACGATGAGTTGATCAAGATGTGCGTCTTGCTGTTGGTCGCGGGCAACGAAACGACACGCAATGGACTGTCGGGCGCGATACAACTTCTGATCGAAAACCCCGATGTTCGTGATCGCTTGATCAAGAATCCCGACCTGATCCCGAGTGCGGTCGAAGAAATGCTACGTCTGGTTTCTCCTGTCGTTTCGTTCGCACGAACCGCCACGCAGGACACAGAAATTCGCGGCGTTCCGATCAAGAACGGACAAAAAGTCTTGATGATCTACGGGTCCGCGAATCGCGACGCCGAGGTCTTCGAGAATCCGGACGACTTCGAAATCGACCGCAATCCCCAACATCTGGCCTTCGGAATCGGGAATCATTTCTGCATGGGCGCCAACCTCGCGCGCATGGAACTGCGGGTCGCCCTCACCGAAATCCTGAAGCGCATGCCCGACATGGAATACGCCACGAACGGCCCCGTATTAGGCCTTTCAGCCCTGGTCCGGAGCGTCGCTCACATTCAAGTTCGGTTCACACCGGAGGCGACGGCGTAGCCTGTTCGCGGTCGGATCTAGATCGATCGACCGAGCGCGCGAGCGGCAGCAAGATCCTGAATCGCGTTCCCCCGGTCTCGCGGGTCTCGATCTCGACCTTGCCGCGGTGGTCGCCAATCACGCCGTGGACGACAGAAAGCCCCAGGCCGGAGCCCCCGCCTTCGCTCAGTGCAATTTTCGAAGCGGCAACGATTCCGCCGATGGGATTGTTGATCTGATGCGCGATACCTGCCGCGAGCGTACCGACAGCGGCCAGCCGTTCGTTTTCGAGTAGCTGAGCCTGTGACGCCTTCCGCTGCCGACCGCGCTCCGCGAATTGCGACTCCAGCTCTTCGCGAGGACGCTCGAGAACCTCGCCGGCTCGTCTTCGTTCCCTGACATCGACCCCTTGGCCCAGGCGGCAACGTCGTGCCCCGATATCGAGTTCCTTCGCGGAGGTGAGGAACCAGATCTCCTCGCCCGAACGCGTGTGCAGTGCAAGTTCGACGTTCTCGAACGGCCGCCCCTCATCGGCGCGGGCCGTCCACTCTTCATTCGTGTCTGGACCTGGCCAGATTCCAAATTCGGCGAGTGTCCGACCGAGGATCTCCTCACGCTCGTATCCCAGGGTTTGAACGAACGTCTCATTCACATCGAGCACTTCGCCTGTGTCGACGACGCTCAGGATGACGGCGGACGGTGCCCCGTGAAACGCAGCAACGAATACCGCCTGACTCTCGACGAGCTCCTGCTCGACTTTTACTCGAACCCGGAGATTCTCGTCGGCACGTCTTCGCGCTGAAACGACCTCGCGGAGAGCGCGATCGCGAGCCCGGTCGTTGATTGCGAGGGCGTCCCGCAGCCCGTCGACAAGATCACGACATTCCGGGCAGCTGCGAGCTTGGCCGGTTCGAAGGGGAACAAGACCGCGGACGCCGTGAGGAGCAGCAGGACGATGCCAGTCCACCAGAAACCCAAGCTCGCGCCACCCATCGCGGTAGCCGCCAAAGGAATCGCAATCAATCCGACGTAGAGTGGAATACTCGGCGATTCGAGAACGGGGCTAAGCATGACGAAGAGAACGAATAAGGCACAACGGTAGTGTGTTGGCGGCTCTAGCCGCTCGGTTTTGTGGAGCAGCAGGATGGCTCCTGCGAAGGGCACCACTGCGATGGCCGTAAAACAGGCTCGCAGTATCCCCCACCGCAATAGTGAACGAATCCGGAGACCACGCCGATCGTGCTGCCCACCATGATGATCATCAGCATGAGACGAGCGCTCTCGGCTTCGAGTAGCGAGCTCGGAATCAACCGATCGGCCATGGAGAAAATGCTCGAGAGGCGCTCGGCCGCATTCCACATAGATAGGCAGCAGTCTACCCTAACAACTATCAGAGCGAGGGGGTTTTCTACCGGCTCGAACCACCTGCCCGACTATGCATCACTTATTCAACGAATCAGCTATCCACCCACCTGCGGAAAGAGACAGAGACGAGGCCATTCTGAAGCCGAGCGATCGCGCACTCATTTTCGACATGGACGGCATCCTGATCGACACCGAACCGCTCTGGCGCCGAGCGGAGATGGATTGCTTCGCCGAACTCGGGCTCATCCTCGACGAAGCGGATTGTCTGCTGACCCAGGGACAACGAATCGACGAGGCGGTGGCCTTCTGGTTCGAACGCGCGCCCTGGACGGGACCCTCCTGTGCGGAGGTGACAGCGGGGATCGTCGCGAGGTTGACCGATTTCGTAGAACGCGAAGGCGTGCCGATGGCTGGTGTGCGAGAGGCCCTGGATTGGGCGGCTCGATCGAATTGGCGCCTCGCCCTCGCGTCGTCCTCGCCCTCGGGTCTCATCGAATGTGTGCTCGACCGACTCGAACTCGTCGACCGCTTCGAAGTGGCACGATCCGCCGAAGGCGAAGAGTTCGGAAAACCCCATCCCGCCGTCTATCTCCGAACGGCCAGCGACCTGCGGCTGGATCCCAGCTCCTGCATCGCCATCGAAGACTCGGCCAACGGCGTCCTGGCCGCAATCGCCGCCGGAATGCGCTGTGTCGCTGTTCCACCTGCAGAGACCCGCGATGACCCGCGATTCGCCGAAGCGACGATCTGCCTCAATAGCCTGACCGAACTTCCGAACGCCCTAAGGGACGTTTGAATCTCATCGCCACTCCAGGTATTTTCAGTCTTCGGCACGTTTCGTGTCGAGTGTTGACCGCAGGGTCCCGTTCGAGTTCGGGATCCTGTGAACCCGGTCAGATCCGGAAGGAAGCAGCCGCAGCAGGGACTTGGCTGCGATCGGATAAGCCCTGCGGTCAATTCTCGGCACGACGGCGCAACGAAACACCGAACACACGACACACACCACACAACACACACCGAACGGGTACTCCCCTCCGTGCAGACATACTTCGACCCACATCCGTCCGACCGACCGTATTCGAGCGGCGCGCCTTGAGCTACCAGGTCATCGCTCGCAAATGGCGACCCCAGAGCTTCGATGAGGTCTCGGGCCAGGGCCATGTCACCACCGCGCTCCGAAACGCGATCCGGACCGATCGGATCCCGCACGCGATTCTGCTGACGGGACCGCGCGGCGTTGGCAAGACGACGCTCGCCCGCCTGATCGCGCGCTGCCTGAATTGTGAAAAAGGGCCGACGGACGAACCCTGCGGAAGTTGCGAGGCCTGTAGCGAGATTACCGAGGGACGCTCGACCGACGTGCAGGAAATCGATGCCGCGAGCCGAACCGGTGTCGACGACATTCGTGAAGTCATCGAGTCGATCCGCTACGCGGCGGCTCCGGGCAAATACCGCATCTTCATCATCGACGAAGTTCACATGCTCTCGACTTCGGCGTTCAATGCGCTGCTGAAAACGCTCGAGGAACCCCCGCCGCGAAGTCTCTTCGTTTTCGCAACGACGAATCCGGAAAAGATCCCCTTCACCGTTCTCTCTCGATGTCAGCGACACGATCTTCGACGCATTGCGCTCACCAGCGTCAGCGCCCGATTGCGCGAGATCTGCGAATCGGAGGGAATCGAGATTTCGGCCGGAGCGCTCACGCAGATCGCGCGTGAAGGCGACGGCTCGATGCGGGACGCGCAGACACTGCTCGACCAGATCGTCGCCTATGGCGGCGAAACGATTACCGACGAGACGATTTCGGAAGTCCTCGACCTCGTGGATCGGCGCGTGCTGCGGCAGATCGTCGAAGCTTGCATCGACGGAGATGCGAAGAGCGCGCTCGAATCGGTCAATCGCGCCAGCGAGGGTGGATCCGAAGCACGGCGCATTGCAGACTCGTTACTCGAGCTGCTTCGCGATCTCGTCGTCTTGCGAGTCGCTCCCGAAGGTCGTGGCCTCTTCGATGGAACGGATGAAGAACGCGCAGAACTCATCGAGCTTTCGGCGCGAACCGAGCCCGCAAGACTGCGTCGCATGTTCCGCGCGCTGGTACGCGAGATCGAAGATCTCTCCTGGGCTCCGCGGCCGACGGCGGTTCTCGAAATGGCGGTGATTCGTCTTGCAACCCTGCCGAGCGGCGACGACGTCGGCCAACTCCTCTCGCGCCTCGACCAACTCGAACGTCGCCTCGCACCCGGCGCCTCGAACGTCTCGAGCGGCGGCCACGGGGGAGGAGGCGGTTCTGCGAAAGGTGGCGGCCGCACTTCCGAGCGCGGTCCGAAAAAGCGAAGCGACAACACCCAGCCCGCGCCGCCCGACGAGGCCGCGGGCCCAAAAGATTCACGCGCGCCTGATCGCGCGCGCATGACGACCCCTTCACACGCATCAGAGCCTTCCGGACCTTCAAGACCTGCAGGGCCCTCCACGCTCGACCGCGAACGACACAACGGGAGCAGCGAACCCGACCCCCAACTCGGTGGCGGAGCGCCACCCCAAGCCCTTTTCGATCGACTCCGTACCAGGGCGCTCGAGAGCGACCGCGGCCGATTCGCCAGCCTGGAAGTCGCCGAAGTCCTCTCGATCGAGGGCAACAAGATCGCGTTGGTTGCCCAGGCTGCCTTTCATGTAGAACGATTGCGATCTCGCTTGGGCGATCTCGAAGCGTTTGCGGGCGAACTCTTTGGGATGCCCGTCGAGATCACGGTCGAAATCCAGAACGCACCCAGCCAACAGCAGGAAGACGCGGATTCGCGGGAACAATTTCGGAGACGACGCCAAGAGGCGCTCAACAGCGAACCCGTCAACCTTGCCAGAAAGATTCTCGATGCGGAGATCGTCGAAATTCGGCCCCTCGGAGACAATACGTGAACCCGAGCGACATGCAGGAAATGATGAAGCGCGCGGAACAGATGCAGAGCCAAATGAGCGACATCCAGAAAGATTTGGCTGCACAGAGCTTCGAAGCCAGCAGCGGGGGCGGCATGGTCGAAGCCACCGTCTCCGGAGCCTTGCGCGTCGTCTCGATCAAGATCGAGAAGTCACTGCTCGCGGAAGACGATCAGTCGATGCTGCAGGATCTCGTCGCGGCTGCGGTGAACGCCGCGCTCTCGAAAGCGCAAGAGTCGGTGGGACAAGAACTCGCACGAGTCCAGCAGTCGATGCTCACCGGTCTGGGTACCTAGCTTGTCCTCCTCTCCCGCGATGGATCGACTCGTCGAGAGCCTGAAACGGCTGCCCGGCATCGGCGAAAAATCTGCGACACGACTGGCCTATTTTCTGTTGAGCGCGCCAGAAGACCTCACCTTCGAACTCTCCGAGGCGATCGCACGACTTCAGCGCGACACCGTCGTCTGCGATTCTTGCTTTACGCTCTCGGATCGATCGCCCTGCCCGGTCTGTGCCCACCCGGATCGCGACGCGAGCGTGATCTGTGTCGTCGAGGAACCCGCCGACATGGCCGCGATCGAGCGAAGCGGCAGCTTCAAGGGGCTCTACCACGTGTTAGGTGGTGCTCTCTCTCCAATCGACGGCATCGGGCCGGAGACGCTTCGAGTCCGTGAGCTCGAAAGCCGTGTGGAAGACAAGGACATCAAGGAAGTCATCCTGGCGACCAATCCGACTGCCGAAGGCGACGCCACGGCGTATTTCATCGCGGACCGACT